>JAEWKX010000372.1 GCA_023393575.1 Pseudomonadota bacterium | reverse complement strand
CCAGCGGACTGTTCCCGACGCTTGCAAGAATCGGGTTGGAACCCCTTAACCTCCTGCCTCTCCGGCCGCACGTTGATAAAAGCGCCGAATTGACAGGTGGGATGAACGGATGTCGAGATTGATCGCGCGGCGCGCTGCCGCTCGGTCCCGCTGAACGATCGCCTCGATAGCGTTGGCGTGGATGCGAACGCCGTTGTTGAAAATTCGATAGAACAGGCTTTCGTCCTTGCGGGCGGAGGCTACGATCGGTCCTGTGCGCAGCCAGAGCGTTGAGATGATGTCGAGCAGTTGCGGATAACCGCCTGCACGATACAGCTCGAAATGGAAAGCCTGGTTGCCGGCAAGTGCGGCGTCGAGATCCCGGGCCTCGAGCGCTTCCTGGATGCTGTCGTTATGGCGCTGCAATGCATCCGTGAATATCGGGTTCTTCGGTGCGCTTGCCGCTCGCTCCGCCGCATAGCCTTCCAACTGCATGCGCACGCGGATGTAGTTCTCGTGATCGGAGGCCAGATAGGGGGCGATCCGAAGCGTGCGCGGTCCGGATTGCTCGATGGCGCGCTCTGCGATCAGGCGTGCCACCGCCTCGCGCACCGGCATCGGGCTTGTGCCGAACACTTCCGCAAGGGCGCGAATGGAAACCTGCTCCCCTGGCAGGAACTCCCCCTTGAGCAGGCCGAGCCGAAGGCTCTGATAAACTCGATCCTGCACCGTCGATACATCGACCGGCACCAGCGTCCGCTGGCTTCTCATCGTTGGATCGACAGTGTTCACGTCCTTCGGCCTCGCTGGATGCACTCAATCCTACCGCCTCGCGGGCCGCCTGCGCGAACCCCCGAGCGATCAGTCGTTCTACGTTCAATTGGGCGAACGCACAACGGAAAGCCGTTATCTGCTGATGTGAGATGTGTGATCACATATCTCAACGCTTTACAGAGGGCGAACGGTGTGGTTACATGCCGGCAGTGCCTCAGGAGGCCCCTGGCGATATCAGCGCCAAAGGGTGCGGCACACGGACAGACACTTCGGGAGGAGAAGAATATGAGAAGTCTCGTCATGAGCGCGGTCTCGGCCGCAGCCGCATTCGGTGCCACTGCCCTTCACGCCGAACCATTGAAGATCGGCATTATCGAGAGCCTTTCCGGTGCCCAGACATCGACAGGCCGCCTTTACGCCAATGCCGTCAAGTATGGCGTTGATCGCATCAACGAGGCGGGCGGCTTCAACGGTGAGCCCGTCACCGTCACGGAATATGACAATGCCGGCGGCTCGCCCGAAGCGGCCGACAAGTTCCGACAGGCCGTAGCCGACGGTATCGACATTATCTTCCAGGGCGCTTCGTCGGCCATTGCCGGTCAGCTCACCGAAGATGTCCGCAAGCACAATATCCGCAACCCCGGCAAGGAAGTGATCTTCATCAATCTCGGCGGCGATGCGATGGAGCTTACCGGCGAAAAATGCCAGTTCTACCATTTCCGCTACACCGCCACCGCGCCGATGCGCGTGAATGCGCTGGTCAGCGCAATGAAGGAGGCGGGCGACCTGGGCGACAAGGTCTATTCGATCAACCAGAACTATTCCTGGGGACAGGACATGCAGGCCGCGGTCGCCGCCGGGGCGGAAACGGGCGGCTATACGGTCGTCGACGAAGTGCTGCACGATGTGAACAAGATCCAGGACTTCGCGCCATTCGTCGCGCGGATCAAGGCAACGGGTGCCAGCACCGTCTTCACCGGCAACTGGTCGAACGACCTTCTGCTGTTGATGAAGGCCGCGGGCGATGCGGGGCTCGACGTGACGTTCGCCACCGCCTTCCTCGATCAACCCGGCAACATCGCCAACGCGGGCAAGACCGCGCTGGGCCACTACATCGCCAACAACTACGACAATGCCGCCACCGACGGCAAATTTGCCGAAACCTACAAGGAGGCGATGGGCCACTATCCGATCTTCGTGGAAGGCCACTCCGCTTTTGCGCTCGGCGCGCTGCAGCAGGCGCTCGGTACCGTCGATTTCGGCGGCGGCGACATCGATGTGACGAAGATCGCGCTGGCGCTCGAGAACACGACCTATGAAACACCGCTCGGCCCGATTTCGGTGCGCAAGGAAGATCACCAGACAATCCGTCCCGTGGTCGTCTCCAAGGTCGTGGAGAATCCCAGGTATCCCGCGGACGACACGACCATGGGCTTCGAGACGGTCAAGGTCATTGCCGGCGATCAGGCGATCTATCCGGTGCAGGATAGCTGCAAGATGGAACGCCCTGCAGAATAAGGTCCCTGTCATCGAACGCTGGTCTGCGTCTGCCGCGGACCAGCATCCTGACCGTCAGCTTCCGGAACGCTCATGGAATTCGCGATCATCTCCACGTTGAACGGCGTGACCTATGGACTATTGTTGTTCATGGTCTCCGCCGGCCTGACGCTCATCTTCGGCATGATGGGCGTGCTGAACTTCGCCCATGCGTCGTTCTACATGCTGGGCGCCTACGTCGCCTATGCGGTTTCCTCGCTTTTTGGCTTCTGGGCCGGCATCATCGTCGCGCCGCTCTTCGTCGGTGTGACCGGCATGGCAGTCGAACGCTTTCTTCTGCCGCGCGTGCACGCCCATGGTCATGCCCACGAGCTCTTGCTGACCTTCGGCCTGGCGCTGATCATCGAAGAGCTCATCAAGCTTTTCTTCGGCGACTTTCCGGTGAACTACCAGATGCCTGCCGGGATGCGCTTTTCCGCCTTCCAGATCTTCGGCGCCGACTACCCCTTCTACCGGCTCTTCATCGGCGGCGTAGCGATCGTGATGTTCACGTCGCTTTGGTTGCTCCTGACCCGCACTCGCACGGGAATCATCGTGCGAGCAGCGGAGCGTCTTCCGGCCATGGCCGAGTCGCTGGGACACAACATCCCGATGATCTTCATGTTCGTATTCGGCACGGGAGCAGCGCTGGCGGGGCTCGCCGGGGCGGTGGCCGGGGCATTCTACCCCACCAATCCGAACATGGGCCTGGAACTCGGCGTGATCGTCTTCGTCGTCGTGGTCCTCGGCGGCCTCGGGTCACTGAAGGGATCGCTTGTCGCGTCACTTCTGATCGGGCTCTTCTCCTCGTTCGCAGTCGGCCTCGATTGGTCGCTGGCGACGCTCTTTTCGCTCGCGGGCCTGGGTGACTGGGCACGCTCCTTCGGTGGGCTGATGACGCTGGAGCTCTCCTCGGTCAGCGCGACGATCCCCTTCGCTCTGATGCTGATCGTCCTGTTGGTCCGCCCGGCGGGTCTCATGGGCGAGCGCAACTAGAGAGGATGCCGATGCGTAACATGCTTATTTCCATCGTCCTGCTGGTCCTGCTGATCGCCATTCCTCCGTCCCTGGGGATTGCCTGGCAGAACGCGCTGGTCAACGTGCTGATCGCGAGCCTTTTTGCCTTGGCTTTCAATCTGCTCATGGGCCAGGCCGGGCTGCTTTCGTTCGGGCATGGCGCCTATTTCGGACTCGGAGCCTTTGCCGCGCTGCATCTGATGATGGCGATCGAAGACGGCTTTCCCTTCCCGACGCCGCTTGTTCCACTGGCGGGTGCCGCTGCGGGCCTCCTCATCGGGCTGGTGGCCGGTTACTTCGCAACCATGCGCTCTGGCGTCTATTTCGCCCTGGTCACGCTCGCGATCGCCGAACTCTTCCATTCGCTGGCGCCGCGGCTGGAGGACCTGTTCGGCGGTGAAGCAGGTGTGTCGTCCATGCGGATGCCCTGGAGCGGAGTCGTTTTCGGCACCACGCTGGAGGTCTACTACCTGACCCTGGCATGGGTGGCGGTGTGCGGGCTCGTTCTATGGTCCTACACCCGCACGCCCTTCGGGCGCCTCACACTCGCCTTGCGGGACAACGAACAGCGTGTGCGTTTCCTGGGCTATAACGCCCATTCGTCCAAGGTGATCGTGTTCGCGATCTCGGCGATGTTTGCGGGTGTTGCGGGGGCATTGCTGGCAATTTCCAACGAAACGGCGAACTATTCGCTGTTTGCCAGCGATGTCTCGGCGCAAGTGGTTCTGCAGACCTTCGTCGGAGGGTCGACCATATTCTTCGGCCCGGTCATCGGCGCTGCAGCCTTCACCTTGTTCTCCTTTCTGCTTTCCGACGTCACGCGATCATGGGTGTTCTATCAGGGGCTGATCTTCGTCCTGGTGATGCTCTATGCGCCTGCGGGTATCGGCGGGGTGTTGCAGCACCACATCCGCAATCGCCGCCAGCTCGACTGGTCCCGCCTCGCTGGTCCCTATCTGATCGCCATCCTTGGCGGCCTGCTGGTCGCAGCCGGCGTGATCTTCGTGACGGAAACCGTCTCGGTCCTGTTCGGCGAGACCTATGCCAGGGCCAGGCAATCCGCGGCAGGAAGCCTGCCGCCTTATACACTTTTCGGCATCGGATGGCGGCCGACCAGCCTTCTTACCTGGCTGGTCCCGCTGATCCTCCTCGCCTGCGGGTCTGCCCTGATGTTTCGTGCGAGACGGCGCATTGATGGGCTCTGGGGAAGGATGGGCGAAAGCAAGGAAACCGCGGCAGAAGTCGCTGCGCTGGGAGGTGCAACATGATCGTGCCGATCGAGGAGCGGCCGGCACTGAGTCTGTCGGGAGTAACCAAGACGTTCGGCCTGATCGAGGTCATCAAGGGACTGGACCTCGACATCCGGCCGGGCGAGCGGCATGCGGTGATCGGTCCCAATGGCGCGGGCAAATCCACGCTCTTCAACCTGATCTCCGGCATGTTCGCGCCTTCGTCGGGGCAGATCCTGCTCAACGGCGACGGCATCGGTGGTCTTGCTCCCCATCGCATCACCAGGGCGGGGCTGGCGCGATCCTTCCAGATCAGCAACATCTTCCATCGCCTGCGCGTGTTCGAGAACCTGCGCATCGGCGTCCTTGCCCGCCACGGCATACGATACGGATTGTTTCGCCCCGTTGGGCGGATGCGGCAGGTGAATGAGGAAGCATCCGAGGCTCTGGCGCGAGTCGGTTTGGAGGCACGAGCGCACGACCTTGCCGGCGATCTTACCTATTCCGAGCAGCGGGCGCTGGAAATCGGCATGACGCTGACCACCGGCGCGGAGGTCATCCTTCTGGACGAACCAACCGCCGGCATGTCCCGCGAGGAGACTGCGCAGGCGGTGGAGCTGATCCGTTCGGTCACCGAAGGCAAGACCCTGCTGATGGTCGAGCACGACATGAGCGTGGTCTTCAGTCTCTGCGACCGGGTGTCGGTACTCGTCTACGGCAACATTCTTGCAACGGACACGCCGGAGCGCATCAGCGCCAACCGCGATGTCCAGGAAGCCTATCTGGGTCAGGAGGCATCATGAGCTTGCTTGAGGTCAAGGGCCTGCACGCCCATTACGGCAAGAGCCACATCCTGCACGGAATAGATCTGGACGTGCCGGAATCGTCGGTCGTGTCGCTGCTTGGCAGGAATGGTTCCGGCCGCTCGACTCTGCTGAAGGCGATGATGGGGCTGGGGCCGCCGAGCGGCGGGACGGTGACGCTGGACGGGGTTCAACTGGCCGGGCAGCGCCCCTTCGACATCTGTCGCCGGGGTATCGGCTATGTCCCCGAGGAGAGGCTGGTCTTTCCCAACCTGACGGTCGAGGAGAACCTCACCATGGGTGTGCAGAAGGGAGTGCCGGGCGCACATCGCTGGACGGTTGGCGAAATGTACGACTATTTCCCGCGCCTGAAGGAGCGACGCGCAATCCGCGCCGGCTATCTTTCGGGCGGGGAGCAGCAGATGCTGACGATCTGCCGCTCCCTGCTGGGCAACCCCCGCGTGCTGCTGATCGACGAGCCGACCGAGGGTCTGGCGCCCAAGATCGTGGAGGTGGTGATGGAGGTGATCCTCGATATCGGCCGCCGGGGCGTGGCGGTGGTGCTGGTCGAGCAGAAGCTGACGATCGCTCTCAAGATCGCCCGGCAGGTGATGGTCATGGGCCATGGGGAGCTCGTTTTCAAGGGCACTCCCGAAGAGCTGGACGCTCACCCGGAAGTGCGGCGCAACTGGCTTGAAGTGGCCTGAGATGGCGTCGCCCGCATGTTATCGAATGGACAGCAAATGAATGCGATCGAGCGGATGAGTCCGCGCCCCGGCCTTCGGGTCCTTGTCACCGCGGGCGCTTCCGGCATCGGCGCCGCCATTGCCGGCGCCTTCCTTGAAGCCAACGCAAAAGTGCTGATCTGCGACGTCGACGAGCCGTCGTTGTCGGGTTTCGCCGAGCGCCATCCGGAGGCATCGGTGGTCCGCGCCGATATTTCTGACGAAGGTCAGGTCGACGCCCTCCTCGACGCCGCTTCGGCGAGGCTGGGCGGGCTCGACGTGCTGGTCAACAATGCCGGCATTGCGGGACCCACCGGGACGATCGACGAGCTGTCCGTCGAGGAAATCCGCCGTACGCTCGACATCGACCTGATGGGCCAATTCCTGGTGTTGCGCCGTGCCGCGCCGCTGCTGCGTGCCAGCGAGGCCGGGTCCGTCATCAATATCTCATCCGTTGCGGGACGGCTCGGCTATGCGCTTCGCACGCCGTACTCGGCTGCGAAATGGGGCATTGTCGGCCTGACCCAGAGCCTTGCCAAGGAGATGGGGCCGGACGGGATCCGGGTGAATGCCATCCTGCCCGGCGTCGTGCGTGGCGTGCGTATCGAAAGCGTCATCCGCGATCGCGCCGCAGCCTCGGGTCTCAGCTACGAGGAGATGGAGGCGCAGTATCTTTCCAATATCTCGCTGCGCCGCATGGTCGAGCCTGAGGACGTCGCCGCGATGGCGCTGTTCCTGGCCTCGCCCGGTGGCGCCAACATCTCCGGCCAGGCCATCAGCGTCTGCGGCAACGTCGAAAACATCTGACAGCGAGGAAAGAGGAAGAGCATGGCCAGATCATCCCGCAAGGTCATCATCACCTGCGCCATCACCGGCGGTATCCATACGCCGAGCATGTCCGCGCATCTGCCGGTCACCGCGGACGAAATCGCCGCCAATGCCATCGACGCGGCCGAGGCGGGTGCGGCGATCATTCACCTGCACGCCCGCAACCCGGAAGACGGACGCCCGACGCAGGATCCCGCGGCCTTCGCGCGCTTCCTGCCACGGATCAAGCAGGCGACGGACGCGGTGCTGAACCTGACCACCGGCGGCAGCCCCACGATGACCGTCGAAGAGCGCCTGCAGCCGGCACTGAAGTTTGCCCCGGAAGTCGCGTCTCTCAACATGGGGTCCATGAACTTCGGGCTTTACCCGATGCTTGGCCGCTACGAAAACTTCCGGCACGACTGGGAGCCGGCATATCTGGAAAAGACCCGCGACACCGTCTTCAGGAACACCTTCAAGGACATCGAGCACATACTGGAGCATTGCGGCGGCAACGGCACGCGCTTCGAATTCGAGTGCTATGACACGAGCCATCTCTACAATCTCGCTCATTTCCGCGATCGCGGCCTGGTCCGGGGACCGCTGTTCATCCAGACGGTCTTCGGCATCCTGGGGGGGATCGGAACCCATCCGGATGATGTTTCGCACATGAAACGCACCGCCGACCGCCTGTTCGGCGACGACTACGTCTGGTCGGTCCTGGGTGCCGGGCGTCATCAGCTTCCGATCACGACGATGGCCGCTGCAATGGGCGGCAATGTCCGTGTCGGTCTGGAGGATTCCCTCTGGGACGGGCCGGGCAGGCTGGCGACGTCCAATGCCGTCCAGGTGCGGCGGATCCGGCAGGTCCTCGAAGGGCTGGGCCTGGAGGTTGCCACGCCGGCGCAGGCCCGCGAGATGCTCTCCCTGAAGGGCGCCGACCGGGTGAATTTCTAGACCTCGAGTGAAATGGAGACGACGGATGAGCGACGACTTGACCGGACACGTAGCGATCGTGACGGGCGCCGGCTCCGGCCTCGGGCGTTCCCATGCCCTGGCGCTTGCCCGCGCCGGAGCGTTCGTCGTCGTCAATGACCTGGCAAGGCCGGACGGGGCTGCCGGAGCCTCGGCGCAATCGGTGGTGCGGGAGATCGTGGCGCAAGGCGGGAAGGCGATCGCCGAGCCTGCCGACGTCTCTTCATTTTCGGCCGTCGAAGCGATGGTGGAACGCGTCGTCGCCCGGGTGGGGCGCATAGACATCCTCGTCAACAATGCAGGCATCCTGCGCGACCGCACCTTCGCCAAAATGGAAATGGCGGACTTCCAGAAGGTGGTCGATGTACACCTCATAGGCTCCGCCAACTGCTGCCGGGCCGTGTGGGAGCAGATGCGCCGGCAGGGCTATGGGAGGATCGTGCTCACGACGTCCTGCTCGGGTCTCTACGGAAACGTCGGCCAGGCGAACTACGCCGCCGCCAAGACGGGACTGATCGGGCTGATGATGACGCTGCAGCAGGAGGGCCTGAGACACGGTATCCGCGTGAACTGCCTGTCGCCGCTCGCGATGACGGATATGACGGACGGACTGCTTCCTCCGGAAACCGCCGCTCGGCTCGACCCTGAGGCTGTCTCTCCGGCCGTCGTCTTCATGGCCTCCGGGGACGCGCCTGAAAAGACCATCATCGGCGCCGGTGCCGGCGTCTTCTCGGTCGTCCATGTCGTCGAGACCGAAGGTGTCTACCTGCCCCCCGAGGCGCGCAGCCCCGCGGATTTTCGCGCCGCATTCGGGACGATGAGCGATATTTCGACCGGCCGGCATTTCGACACCGGCTTCGACCAGGCGACCGGCTTCATCCGCACGGCCGACCGTGCCCGCGCCTGTAGCGGGAAGAACAGCGAAAACTCGCCGCCTGTCGCGGGTAGGCGCGCCTGAACCGGCCGATGGTTGGGCTGGATGGACAGGCAGAGCAGGAGCATCGCCTTGAACGCGGAAGACATAACAAGCGTGACCGTGGTCGGAACGGGTATCATCGGAGCAAGCTGGACATGCCTTTTCCTGGCTCACGGGCTGGACGTCGTTGCGACCGACATCCGCGAGGGGGCCGCAAACGAGCTGGAGCTTTTCGTCGAGCGCTGCTGGCCTTCGCTTCCCGACACGGTGCTGGAGAAGAAGAAGCGCGGCACGCTGAGGTTCACCGCAGATCTCTCCGAGGCATGCAGAGGAACAGGCTTCGTCCAGGAAAACGCCATCGAGAGGGTGGAGGAGAAGATCGAGCTCATGCGCCGGATCGATGCCGCGACATCTCCACAGGTGGTGATCGCGTCCAGTTCCTCGGCAATTTCAGTCACCGACATGCAAAGTGCCTGTGTCCATCCCGAACGGGTGGTGCTGGGGCATCCCTTCAATCCGCCGCATCTGGTTCCGCTGGTCGAAGTTGTCGGCGGGGCCAGGACGGGGCAAGTCGCCCTGCAGAGCGCCGAGCATTTCTACCGACACCTGGGCAAATCGACGATCCGGCTGGAGAAGGAGATCTACGGACACGTCGCCAACCGCCTCCAGGCTGCTGTCTTCCGCGAGGCGATCCACATGCTCGAAAGCGGTGTGGCATCGGCGGAGGACATCGACAGGGCGGTCACCGACGGCCCCGGCTTGCGATGGGCATTGATGGGTCCCTTCCTGACCTACCGGCTTGCCGGCGGCGACCGGGGCATGCAGGGGTTCTGGGCCATGTTCGCCTCGATGCAGGACAAGCTCAGGCGTGAACTCGGGACGCCACTGCCCGATGAGGAACTGCAAAAGCGGGTGACGGCGACGGTGGAACATGCTTACGCCAACCTCCCGATCGACCGGTTGGTCCGAGAGCGTGACGTCCGGCTGCGCCGGATACTGGCAATGCGGCAATCGAGGATTCCTGGATAGGGATTCGAACCCGCGGGCGGCAGGAATGGGTACGGCGAATGAGGAGGGTCGCCCGACGCCGCAATGGGTCGGATTACAACACGTCCAACACACCTGCAGCGCCCATCCCGCCACCGCACGCCTCGTCCACACGACATATTTGGAGCGACCTCGGCATCCTTCGATGAGCGCGTGCCGCCCAAGCGGACACGATCCAGGCCGATACTGCCTGATCTTCGTCGATAACGGCCATCGTGGCATTCGACGGCGCTTCCGGCATCGGCGATCCTTGCGGAAGACCAACCCGCACTGGTTGCGTCACCTTCCTGATGTTTTCAGTGCGACGCTTTCAGCTTCCTTATCGGTGACCACGATGTGCATCGGAATATCATGAGGCTGGGGATAGATTGTCCGGATTCGCTGCTCGGCAAAACCCACTCCGATCGCCAGGAACGGGCCGTCGAGGGAGGCAAGCGTCCGGTCGAAGTAGCCGCCGCCGTAACCGAGGCGATAGCCTTCCTCGTCGATGCCGATGAACGGTGCAAGCAGAATATCGGGCACGACGTCCTCGCCGTCTTCCGGCGTCACGATCCCCCATGTACCGCGTTGCAGCGTCGTGTCCTTGCTCCATAGACGGAACGCAAGCGGATGGTTCTTGCGGATCACGACGGGCAGGCAGCACCGTCCGCCGTCTTCTTCGATGATGGTCCGCCACGAGCGAAGATCCGGCTCGCCCCGGATCGGCCAGTAAAGGCTGATGGTCTTGTCCCGGACCAGGGGAAGCGCCTTCCTGAGGTTGGCGGCAAGTGCCGCGGTCTTTTTCTGCCGGTCTTCCGATGGGATCGTGCGACGAAGCTCGATCAGCCGTCGCCGTTCCGCATCTCGCCAATGTGCGACGGCGCTCTCGCCCGACAGAGCGGAGATGCCCGAGTAGTGTTCATCGACCTCGCCCAGATAGCAGGTGGGGGATGCGGAGTCGTTTTCGGAGGACCCGTTCATCATGGTCTCCTTCCGTCAAGGATCTGGAAATTGGGCCTTATCGCTCCGAACCTAGCATCTCGCGCCTCTCGGGATGTGAATTATTTTTACGCGCGACGATCGTTCCGGGAAACAACCGATACCGCCTGTTCCGGCCGAGTAGAATCCCTCTCTAGAGGAACGGATGATGCAGGTAATCTGCTCAAGCAAGCAGTTTTCTTCGTTTGTGGAGATACCGACGCCATCGCAGTCTCCTGCCGCAAGCGGCTGCGCGGCGGCCGCCTTCTCATGAACCATCAGGCGGAGCGACGACTAGATGACGGTCAACGAGGTCGAGAGCCCGGCATTCACGCCGGAGCAGTGGGATCGACTGGAGGCTCTTGCGGTTTCGCTGACACCGCGGCAGGCGCTGTGGATCAGCGGATATTTCGCAGGTATCGAACGTTCGCTCGTTCGGCAGGGGACGCAAGCGGCACCGCTGGCGCGGATCGCGACCGACACTGAACCGCAGCAGCGGAAACTGACGATCCTCTACGGTAGCGAGACGGGGAATTCCGCCGGCCTGGCGAATGCGCTTCGGAGCCGGTTCGTCGGGCAGGGGCGCGCCGCCGTGGCTGTCGACATGGCCGGTTACAAGGCTCGCCAGATCAAGGA
>JAEWKX010000345.1 GCA_023393575.1 Pseudomonadota bacterium | reverse complement strand
AACGAAACCAATGCCGGCAAGTTCTTCGACCGCCTGCCGCATCTGTTCGATTTCGTCGGCGACCTCGTTCCGCGTGACGGCTGGGAAATCTGGCGCGCGCTCTTCGACCTGCCCTCCCCCTACGAGGACGGCAGCCTGAAATACGACTATGTCGACGGGCGTCACTATCTCACAGAGAGCCTCTACGTTCCCGAATATTTCTACAAGATGGTGGAAACGCTCAACATCGCGATCCTGTCCACCGTCATCGGCCTGATCTTCGGCTTCATGCTGTCCTTCCTGGCAGCGAAGAACATGACGCGCAACGTCTGGATCCGCGGTACGGCGCGGCGCCTGATGGAGGTCATGCGCGCATTTCCCGAGGTGGTCCTCGCAGGCTTTTTCCTGGCCATTCTCTCGCTCGGACCGATTCCGGCCGTCATCGCCGTCTCCATCCATACCGTCGGCGCGCTCGGCAAACTCTTCTTCGAGGTGATCGAGAACGCCGACATGAAGGCGGACGAAGGCCTGAAAGCCGTCGGCGCGAACTGGCTGGAGCGATCCTGGTTCGGAATGGTGCCGCAGGTGATGCCGAACTTCATGAGCTACTTCCTGTTGCGCCTGGAGATCAACGTGCGGGCGTCGACGATCATCGGTGCCGTCGGCGGCGGCGGCATCGGCGAGCAGTTGCGCCTATCCATCAGCCGCGGCCACGAAGCCAAGACACTGGCAATCGTCCTGCTTCTGCTCCTGACGATCATCGCCGTCGACCAATTCTCTGCATGGCTCCGCCGCAAGCTCATCGGCGACCAGGCGTTCCAGGCAATCTGAGCGAGGCTGTCATGACCATTCTCAATACCGCCGAAATGGATGCCCTGGCAGCCCGGCATCCGGAACTCCTCCACCGCTCGACCTGGCAGCGCTTCCGCCTCCCGATCGTCGCCACGGCCGTCGTACTGTACTTCATCTTCGCCTGGTGGTTCTTCGCCGTGGGCAAGGTCGTGGGCGCCGCCAACTGGGGACTCGCCGGCAACTACCTCGCCGACTGGATATCCTACGAAATCCGTCCGGACATCGAGATTGCCACAGACGGATCGATGCAGATCGCCTATCCGCGCTTCGATCCGATCGGCCCGAACCCCAATCCGGACTGGCTGGACGCCAGGCGCGAGACGGTGACGCGCACCATCGAGCATCCGGCCGCCCCCTCTTCCGACGCCGCAAGGACGCCAAGTTCCAGCTTCAGCTTCATGGCACTGGCACCGACGCAGCAGGACACCCCGACGGCGGTCGCCCCTACCCGGGAAACGCGCACGGAGGAAGTGGTCACCGAAGCTGTGGTCGAGATGGGACCGTCCCGGATCATCGACATCCTGCCGGAGCGCGTCACCCTCACCCGCGGCAGCGAAACCGTAACGCTGGTGCTCGATCGGGATGCGGACCAGGTGCTGGCCGAAGGCAACCTGCCCGAGTGGGTGGAGCAGCGAGCGGTTGGCGGCCGGGCCACGGCCTATTTCGGGTTTTCCGGCTGGGCTGATATCAGCGCCGACCGGGTGCGAATCCGCAAACGCTTCCTTGGCTGGGAGAACTTCCTCTTCGACACCGACTCCGCCTTCTTCGGCAAGTCCGCCGGTGAGGTGGCGAACCTCATCGCCGGCGGCGAGAGGCTCGATCCGGCGCGAAGCAACCTGTCTCTCGCCTGGAACGACATCCTCTACAACCCGTCCTGGCAGCATCTCGACGTCTGGACCAAGCTTCTCCAGACCATCGTGATGGCCTTCATCGGCACCCTCTTCGCGATGATCGTCGCCTTTCCGCTGTCGTTCATCGCAGCCCGCAACATCTTCCGCAACCGGCCGGCGAACCAGCTCACCAAGCGCCTGTTCGACTTCCTGCGCTCGGTGGACATGCTGATCTGGGCGCTATTCTTCACCCGCGCCTTCGGTCCCGGACCGCTTGCCGGCATTTCGGCGATCTTCTTCACCGATACCGGTACGCTCGGAAAGCTCTATGCCGAAGCGCTGGAGAACATCGACGACAAGCAGCGCGAAGGCGTACGGTCGGTAGGCGCACCGCCCATGGCGGTCCAGCGCTACGGGGTCGTGCCCCAGGTGATGCCCGTTTTCGTGTCGCAGGCGCTCTACTTCTGGGAATCGAACACCCGTTCCGCCACGATCATCGGCGCGGTGGGTGCAGGCGGTATCGGCCTGAAGCTCTGGGAGGCCATGCGCACCAATTCCGACTGGGAGAACGTCGCCTACATGGTCTTGCTTATCCTGATCGTGGTCTTCGTGTTCGACGGCATCTCGAACGCGCTTCGAGCCCGCCTGATGGGCAGGGAGCGGTGAGCAAGCCGGAGAATATTGGAACGCGCGATCGCATGACCGACGGGGAGCATAACAGGTGCGGCGGCGACACGATGTCGGACAGCCCCCGGCCTCTCCTTCGCCAAGCCCGGCAAAACCGCCGGTGCTCAACCCGAAATGAAAACGCAGCCGCCACGATGGCGGCTGCGTTCGGATCCGTAGGCTGTGATGCTGCGACCTGAACGGTGCGCGAGCCTCAGCTTTCCAGCGAATATCCCGCGCCACGCACGGTGCGGATGACGTCCTGCATGTTCGAGAAGTTGAGCGCCTTGCGCAGCCGCCCGACGTGCACGTCGACCGTACGCTCGTCGACATAGATGTCGTGACCCCAGACACCATCCAGCAATTGCGCCCGCGAATAAACACGACCGGGAGACGACATCAGGAATTCCAGGAGCCGGAACTCGGTCGGCCCAGGCGCACTTCGCGGCTCTTGCGGTGAACCCGGTGCGTCTCGCGGTCGAGTTCGATATCGCCGCAGCGCAGCACGGTGGACAGCACTTCCGGCTTGGCGCGCCGGAGCATAGCCTTTACGCGCGCCATCAGTTCGGGCGTGGAGAACGGCTTTACCACATAGTCGTCGGCGCCGGTCGACAGCCCGCGCACGCGCTCGCTCTCCTCCCCCCGCGCCGTCAGCATGATGATCGGCAGGCGCTCGGTTTCCCGGCGCTGGCGCAGGCGGCGGCACAGTTCGATGCCGGACACGCCGGGAAGCATCCAGTCGAGGATAAGAAGGTCAGGGACACGTTCCTGAAGGCGCAGTTCCGCCTCGTCCCCCTTCACGATCGTCTCGACCTCGTAGCCCTCGGCCTCCAGATTGAAGCGAAGAAGCACGCTGAGTGCTTCTTCGTCTTCCACAACGGTAATCTTCGGTTGCATTCCGACGCGCTCCGCCAGCTTCAATCGTCGCTCAGTATGGCGCCAAGCGTGTTGGACCGATCATCCTTGGGACGCTCGCCCTCGGGCTGGTTGCCGGTCGCCATGTAATAGATCGTCTCGGCTATGTTCGTGGCGTGGTCGCCGATCCGTTCGATGTTCTTGGCGCAGAACAGAAGATGGGTGCAGCTCGTGATGTTGCGGGGATCTTCCATCATGTAGGTCAGGAGTTCGCGGAAGAGCGACGTGTACATCGCGTCGATCTCCTCGTCGCGCAGGCGGATCGCCTCCGCCTTCTCGGCAGAACGGGTGGCATAGACGTCGAGGACATCCTTGAGCTGGACCAGCGCCAGTTCCGAAAGATGTTCGATGCCGCGGGCCAGGTTGCGGGGAATGCCGGTCTCCTGGACCGCGATCACCCGCTTGGCCGTGTTCTTGCCGAGATCCCCGACGCGCTCGAGGTCGGCCGCGATGCGCAGCGAGCCGATGATCTCACGCAGATCCGCCGCCATCGGCTGGCGCTTGGCGATCGTCACGATCGCCTTCTCGCCGATTTCCCGCTCCGCATGATCGAGGACGACGTCGTCGGAGATCACCTTCTGCGCGAGGGCGGTATCGGAATTGACCAGCGCGCGGACTGCATCGGCGCACATCTGCTCCGCAAGGCCGCCCATCTCCGAGATGCGGCGGGCCAGGTACTTCAGTTCCTCGTCGTAAGCCGACATGATATGGGTCGGTGGCATGATCTTGTTCCTCGATGTCTCTTGTCAGGCCCGTGACTGCGGATCAGCCGAAGCGGCCCATGATGTAGTCCTGCGTGCGCTGGTCGTTAGGATTGGTGAACATCTTGTCCGTATCGTCCTCCTCGACCAGATGACCGAGATGGAACATCGCCGTGCGCTGCGAAACGCGAGCCGCCTGCTGCATCGAGTGCGTCACGATGACGATCGAGTAATTGGTCCGAAGCTCGTGGATCAGTTCCTCCACCCGCGCCGTGGCGATCGGGTCGAGCGCCGAGCAGGGCTCGTCCATGAGGATGACTTCCGGGGACACGGCCACGGCGCGCGCGATGCAGAGACGCTGCTGCTGTCCGCCGGAAAGGCCCGTGCCCGCCTCATGGAGACGATCCTTGACCTCGCTCCAGAGGCCCGCCTTCTGCAGGCTGCTCTCGACGATCTGGTCCAGGTCCGCCTTGGAATGTGCCAGCCCGTGAATGCGGGGGCCGTAGGCGACGTTTTCGTAGATCGACTTCGGGAACGGGTTCGGTTTCTGGAAAACCATCCCGACACGCGCCCGAAGCTCCACCACGTCGATCGACGGATCGTGGATGTCCTCGCCGTCCAGGGTGATCCTGCCCGTGACACGGGCATTCTGGATGGTATCGTTCATCCGGTTCAGGCACCGCAGGAAGGTCGACTTGCCGCATCCGGAAGGGCCGATCAGCGCGGTCACCGTGTTATTGCGGACGCCCAGATTGACGTCGAACAGGGCCCGCTTGTCGCCGTAATAGACGGAGACATCTTGGCCGATCATCTTGTAGTTGATTTCGTTCATCTTCTTTACCAAGGCCTTCTCAGCGGCAGCGTCCGACAACATGTTCATCTCGCTTCTCTCCGTTACCACCGGCGCTCGAAGCGGCGGCGAAGAATGACGGCGACAAGGTTCATCAGCAACAGGAATATCAGGAGCACGATGATCGCCCCGGACGCCCGCTCCACAAAGGCAGGATCGCCAC
>JAEWKX010000317.1 GCA_023393575.1 Pseudomonadota bacterium | reverse complement strand
GTCCTCGACCAGGTACATGTAGCCATCGCGGACTGGAGGCCGATGCTCGACCTTCTGCAGGGGGCCGCGGAGCAGCTGCGCGCCTTCTCCAGGAGCAAGAAAGGCGACCGCGACGAGGCACTGGCATTTCTCGATTGGCTGCGCGACGACAACTTCACCTTCCTAGGCATGCGGGAATATGTTTATTCCGGCATGGGCGCCGACGCGAAGGTGGAACGCAGCAAGGGGCGAGGTCTCGGAATCCTGTCCGATCCGGATGTTCTCGTCCTGCGCCAGGGCAAGGACGCCGTCACGACGACGCCGGAGATCCTCGAATTCCTCGATGGCCCGGACTTCCTTATCGTCACGAAAGCCAACGTCAAGTCGGTCGTCCACCGCCGTGCCTACATGGATTATGTCGGTATCAAGCGCTTTGATGCGGACGGTCGGGTGACCGGCGAACTTCGGGTAGTCGGCCTTTTCACTGCAACGGCCTATACCCATTCCGTGCGCGACATCCCACTGCTGCGGGCCAAGACGCAGCGGGTCGAGGAGCAGTTCGACTTCGACCCCAATAGTCACTCCGGACGCATGCTCGCCAACACGCTGGAATCTTACCCGCGCGACGACCTCTTCCAGATCGACGTGCCGACACTCGGGCGTTTCTGCGAACAGATCATGGAACTCAGCGAGAGACCGAGAGTACGCGCTCTGCCTCGCATCGACCACTTCGACCGCTTCGTGTCGGTCATCGTCTACGTGCCACGCGAGGACTACAATTCCTACGTCCGGGAGAAGGTGAGCGACTACCTGGCAAAGGTCTATGATGGCCATCTTTCCGCCTATTATCCCGCCTTTCCGGAAGGGGGCGTCGCACGCGTGCACATCATTATCGGCCGCCGAAACGGTCGTACGCCGCGGATTCCGCAGACGGCGCTGGAAGAAACCATCCGGGCGATCTCGACCCCGTGGAGCCAGCGCTTCGTGACGCTTGCTGGCGGACACGTAAAGCTGTCCGTCAACAACGCCTTCCAGGAAGCCTTCTCGGTGGAAGAAGCCTATGCTGATCTGGAAGACATTGCCGCTTGTGCGGCCGGCGAGCCGATCCGGATTTCCTTCTATACCCGCCCGCAAGACGAGGAAGGAACGCTGCGGCTCAAGATCTTCCACCAGCCGCAGCATCTGTCCCTGTCACGACGGGTACCGCTTCTGGAGAACCTCGGTTTTCGGGTCGTCAGCGAGCAGACATTCGATATCGGCGTACGAACCGACGACGCCGGCAAACCGGTCGCTCTCCACGACATGGAGCTTCAACTGCGTCACGGCTCGTTCGTGCTCGAGCGGGATGCCGACCGGCTGGAGGAAGCCTTTCTCGCCGCGTTCAGCGGCCTTTCCGACAACGACTCCTTCAACCGCCTCGTACTGCTTTCAGGGCTGACGACGCGGGAAACCACGGTGTTGCGCGCCTACGCGCGTTACCTGCGACAGGCCGGCATCGTCTACTCGCAACCGCTGATCGGCGAAACGCTCGCCCGGTATCCGACGATTTCGCGTGCGATCTTCCAGCTGTTCCATGACGGCTTCGATCCGCGACTGGGCGACAAGGCGCGGACGAAGGCGCTGGCAAGCCGCCATGCGGAACTGGAGGACGCGCTGTCAGGCGTGCCTAGCCTCGACGACGACCGGATCTTCCGGCGCTACATCAACGCCATCGATGCGACGCTTCGCACCAACTATTTCCAGTGCACCGAGGCGGGCCTGTCCCCCGCGACTCTCGCCTTCAAGTTTGATCCCAAGCTTCTCGACGGCCTGCCCCAGCCGCGCCCGTTCCGTGAAATCTTCGTCTACGGTACGGACGTCGAAGGCGTGCACCTGCGCTTCGGCAAGGTCGCACGCGGCGGCCTGCGCTGGTCGGATCGGGCCGAGGACTATCGCACCGAGGTCCTGGGGCTCGTAAAGGCGCAGCAGGTCAAGAATGCGGTGATCGTCCCGGGGGGAGCGAAGGGCGGCTTTGTGCCGAAGGCGCTACCGTCCGCCGGATCCCGTGAGGAGATCTTCACCGCCGGTCGGGAGGCCTACAAGACCTTCATCCGCACGCTCTTGTCTATCACCGACAACATCGTCGGTGACGAGGTTGTCGGCCCGGAAAATACGGTCCGGATCGACGGCGACGATCCCTACTTCGTCGTTGCCGCCGACAAGGGCACGGCGACCTTCTCCGACACCGCCAACGGCCTCGCCCAGGAGGCCGGATTCTGGCTCGACGACGCATTCGCCTCCGGCGGCTCGGCGGGCTACGACCACAAGAAGATGGGGATCACGGCACGTGGCGCCTGGGAGGCCGTCAAGCGGCATTTCCGCGAGATGGATATCGACATCCAGACGACGCCCTTCACGGTCGCCGGCGTCGGCGACATGTCGGGGGATGTGTTCGGCAACGGCATGCTGTTGTCGCCGCATATCCGGTTGGTTGCGGCCTTCGATCATCGCGACATCTTCATCGACCCGGCGCCCGAGACAAGCCGCTCCTTTGCAGAACGGCAACGTCTCTTCGCCCTGCCGCGGTCAAGCTGGCAGGACTACGATCGCGCATGCCTCTCCGAAGGCGGAATGATCATTTCCCGCGCCGAAAAGTCGGTGAAGCTCACGCCGCAGGCGATGGCCGCCATCGACATCGGCAAGGACGTTGCGACACCCTTCGAGATCATGGCAGCCATCCTCAGGAACCCTGTCGACCTGCTCTGGTTCGGCGGAATCGGCACCTATATCAAGGCTGCTTCCGAAACCGATGCGGAGGTCGGAGACCGGGCGAACGATCCGATCCGCGTGGCCGGCACAGAGGTTCGTGCTAAGGTCATCGGCGAGGGTGCAAATCTCGGCGTCACCCAGAAGGGTCGCATCGCCTACGCCCTGAACGGAGGCCGGCTGAACTCGGATGCGATCGACAACTCGGCCGGCGTGAACTCGTCGGACGTCGAGGTGAACATCAAGATCGCCTTCAGTTCGGCCATGCGGTCGGGGCGCCTTACCCGCGAAAAGCGCAATCAGCTCCTGGCCTCGATGACGGACGAGGTCGCCGCGCTGGTGCTTCGCAACAATTACCTCCAGACGCTGGCGATTTCGCTGACGGAGCGGCAAGGTGCCGACAATCGCGAAGCCCTGTCGCGGCTGATGTCGGTTCTCGAATCGCAAGGCCATCTGAACCGCACGGTGGAGACCCTGCCGGCCGAATCGGAGCTTTCGGAGCGCTATCAGGCCGGAAAGCCGCTGACCCGGCCGGAGATCGGGGTGCTGCTCTCCTATGCCAAGCTCACGCTGTTCGACGAGATCCTGGAAAGCGCCCTACCGGACGAACCGTATCTGGCGTACGTCCTGAAGGGCTATTTCCCTGCAAGGATGCAGAAAACCTTCGCAGCGGACATCGAAGGCCATCGGCTGCATCGGGAGATCGTCGCCACCGTGCTTGCGAACGAGGTGATCAATCGCGGAGGCCCGGGCTTCGTGCAGGCGATGATCGATGCCACGGGCGCATCCCCCACGGATGTGGTGAAGGCTGCCTATCTCGCCCGCGACGGCTTCGACCTGCCCCGGCTGTGGGGAGCGACGGATGCGCTCGATGGCCGGATCTCGGGACAGGTCCAGAACGATCTCTATGCCCGTATCGGCGAGATCTTCAGGGATGCGACGCACCTCATCCTCACGACGCGCGCGGGCCTGGGATCCATGGAAACGGCGATAGCCGCCCTCAGGACAGGGACGAAGAAGCTCAAGGGCATCCTCGATTCCCTCGGCCTCGCATCCGAAGCGGGCGAACAAGCCGCGGAACTGGAGGCGGAAGGCGTGCCCGCGCATCTCGCAGCGGATGTCAGCCACCTGCCAACGCTGGCCCTCGTCCCGGAGCTTCTGCTGATCGGCGATCGCACCGGCAGCGACATCGGCCATGTCGCCCAGACTTACTTCGCCGCAACGGAGACCTTCAGGATCGACAGGCTGCTTACGCTCGGGGAGTCGATCCGACCGACGGACCACTACGAGAGCGTCGCCTTGGGACGCAGCCTTGCACAGATCTCCGCGGCACGCCGCGATATCGTCTGCTCCGCACTTGCCTCGCATCCAGCCGACAGGAAGCCTTTGGAAGCCTGGTACGGAAGCAAGCGTCCGCAGATGGACCGGCTGGCCAACGAACTGCTCCCGCTGAGCGATTCGCCGGACTTCAATCTGGCGAAGCTGTCGGTGGCCGCCGGCCTCCTCGGGGATCTGGCGGAGCTTCGATCCGAAACTTCATCTGCATGATGCGAAGAGGATGCGCGAATGACGGCAACCGCCGCGCCTGAAGCTTCGCCGCCCTCCGGGCGGTCCCGGCGCGGCATCTGGAGCTGGATGCTGTTCGACTGGGCGGCCCAGCCCTTCTTCACGGTGATCGTGACCTTCGTGTTCGGTCCCTATTTCGTCGCACGGCTGACGGAGGATCCCGTGGCGGCGCAGGCGGCCTGGGGCAACATGGCGACGATCTCGTCGATCCTGATCGCACTCCTTTCACCGGTGCTAGGCTCGATTGCGGACCAGTCCGGGCCGCGAAAACCCTGGATCGCCTGCTTTGCCGTCGTCAAGATCGTCTGCCTGTCGCTGCTCTGGTTCGCTGCCCCCGGGTCGAGCCTGATCTGGCCACTCCTCCTGATGATCCTCGCATCGCTCGCGGCGGAATTCTCCATCGTCTTCAACGATTCCATGATGCCGCGCCTCGTCGACCAGGAACAGGTGGGCAGGGTCTCAAACACGGCCTGGGGTCTCGGCTATCTCGGCGGCATGCTGGTGCTTATCCTCGTCGTGACGCTGCTCGCCGGCAGCCCCGATACGGGCCTCACCCTTCTCGGGATCGAGCCGTTGTTCGGGCTCGACCCCGCGCGCGGCGAGGACGCCCGCATCACCGGGCCGATTGCTGCCGGCTGGTATCTGCTGTTCGTCCTGCCGATGTTCCTCTTCACCCCCGACGCCGCCAGGGGCCTGCCGATGAGGCAGGCGGTCCGGAGCGGCATCGGGGAACTCCGAGGCACGCTCGGCGAGCTGCGGCAACGACCTGCGATCACCAGGTTCCTGATCGCCAGAATGCTCTATCAGGACGGGGTGAACGGCCTGCTGATCCTGGGAGGCGCTTTCGCCGCCGGCATGTTCGGATGGGCGACGATCGAGATCGGCGTCTACGGAATCCTGCTGAACGTGATCGCCATCTTCGGATGTCTTGTCGCGGGCCACCTTGATCTCCGGCTCGGCTCGAAGGTGGTGGTGTTGATCAGCCTGACGCTGCTTCTGGCTGCCACCATTGGCATCATCTCGACCGGCCCCGGCTTCGTCTTCTTCGGGCTGATGCCGCTCGGACTGGAAGACAGCGGCGGGTTGTTCGGGACGGCGGCGGAGAAGGCCTATGTGATCTTCGGCCTGCTGATCGGCCTTGCCTTCGGGCCCGTGCAAGCCTCCTCACGCTCCTATCTCGCACGCAGCGTCAGTCTCTCCGATGCCGGGCGCTATTTCGGCATCTATGCCTTGTCCGGCCGGGCGACAAGCTTTATGGCAACGCTGCTTTTCTCGCTGGCCACCTATGCCACCGGGTCGGCACGCATCGGCATGGCGACCCTCCTCCTGTTCCTTCTGGGCGGCCTGCTGATCCTGTTGCGCACTCCATATCCGGCTGGCCGCGTCACCAACTCCTAGTGGCGGAAATGCCGCATCCCGGTAAACACCATGGCGACGCCATGCTCGTTGGCAGCGTCGATCACTTCCTGGTCGCGCATCGAGCCGCCGGGCTG
>JAEWKX010000308.1 GCA_023393575.1 Pseudomonadota bacterium | reverse complement strand
ACGCGGCAGGGACGGAAGAGTTGCAGATCCCTGAAATTTCTTGGAGATGTACCCGGAGCCGGCGATCGCGCCGGCTCCGGGTTGTCGTTACAGGCTGACCTTTTCGTTCTCGCCGATATCCGGCTTGATGCTCGAAACGGCAGCGGCCGCCATCTTGACATAGCTGATCACCGTGCCGGGGCTATCCCAGTATTCGGCGAAGGACGGCGTGATCTAAGGACGCGGATGGACGGATCATCCGGGCTTTCCCACCATGCCTTGGCCGGTGTGGACCAGATTTCGCGGATCAATTCGCGGTCATTGGATACCGCGGCTGAGCCGGAGACTGACACGTATTTCTGTCCCTTCGTGTCGGCGAAGGCGAGGCAGACATTCGGCCAGCGGGCGATCTCGTCGTCCTTGTGGCTCGCGACGTCGGTCAGGAAGTAGACCGCATTGTCGTGCTTCTTCGTATAGGCCGACATCGGACGCGAACGGATGTCGCGGCCATCCTGGGTCGCCAACATGCAGAAACCGATCCGGTCGACGAGTTCCCACACCTTCGCAATGTCGTCTTGGCTGGACATGGAATGATCTCCTTTGTTGAGATCAGGAAAACCCCGAGCGCGGCTGTCGGTTCCCCTGTCCGGTACAACTCCACCGTGAACCTCTCGTTCAGTAATTGCCGGTACTGTGCCGCATGGAGGGTGGAGTATGCGGTATGCGTGAGTTTCTAAAGAGCCGTGCAGGCAGACAATTTCTGTTCGCCTGCTTTGCCGCATTCGTTCTGTGGGGTGCCGCGTTCACCTTCCGGGCCGATATCGTCGAACAATTGCGCATCATCAGCGGCGATAAGGCCGCGACCGTCCTCATCACGATGAACGTCGCCGGTCTCGTCAGCTTCGTCTATTCGGTCCTCCGCATCCTGGATATGAAGAACGAGATGCTTCGGCGCCGCGAAGCGGAAAGGCGTGCGGATTACATCGCAACCCATGACCATCTGACGAAGCTGCCCAACCGGTATGCCTTCGATCGTCTGGGCCTGTCCGCGGTTGCGTTGCCGGCGGTCGGTGGCGAAGAGGACCCTGTAACCCCCTCTGCAACGGTCTACTCCATCGATCTGGACGGCTTCAAGAAGGTCAACGACCTCATGGGTCACCAGGGCGGGGACGCTCTGCTCAAGGAGGTGGCGCGACGGATCTGCGCGCTGGCGGAGCAGGACTGCATCTTCCGGTTCGGCGGTGATGAATTCATCGCGATCGGCAGGAATCTGACGCGAGAGAAGGAGGAGCGGTTCGCACAACTGCTCATCCAATCCATCACCCGGCCGGTCAGGATCGGAAGCCTTACCGCCGAAGTGGGCGCCAGCATCGGCTATGCACGGTTACCGGATCATGGTGCGACGCTGGAGGAGGTCTCGCATGTTTCCGACATCGCTCTTTACGAGGCCAAGAGCCGCGGCCCCAACAACTACATTCTCTTCGAGCCCGAGATGCAGGCAAAGGTGGCCCGTAGGGCCAAGCTGGAAGGCGAACTCCGCCGCGCGATCGATCAGGATCGCATCGCCGTTCACTACCAGCCCCTCGTCGATCTAAAAACGGGTGATGTCTGCGGCTTCGAGGCCCTGGCGCGCTGGATGAACGAGGATGGCGAGCAAGTGCCGCCCGGCGTTTTCATCCCGTTGGCCGAGGAGACCGGGCTGATCACCCTGCTGTTCCAGCAACTCCTTCGCCAGGCCTGCGAAGCGGCGAAATGCTGGTCGGATACGATGGTTCTCTCCTTCAACCTGTCACCCGTGCAGATGGAGGATCGCATGCTGCCCGCCCGAATCCTGGATATTCTCGGGAAAGCGGGCTTCCCCCCACGGCGGCTGGAGATCGAAATTACCGAAAACGCGCTTATCGCGGATCCGGCCCTTGCAGAACAGATCATGCAAAGCTTGAACGCGGCAGGCATACAGATCGCCCTCGATGACTTCGGGACCGGATACTCCAATCTCTCGCAGCTTGCCCGCTTCCGCTTCGACAAGATCAAGATCGACAAGAGTTTCGTGGCGACCTGCGACAAGGATGAACGGTCGGAGAAGATCATCCAGGCGATGCTGGGCCTCAGCCGCAGCCTCCATGCCCGGACGACCGTGGAAGGCGTCGAGGACTACGCACAGCTTGCCCACTTTGTCAGTCATGGCTGTGATATCGGCCAGGGTTACCTCTTTGGAAGGCCGATGTCGGCGGACAAGGTTCCGGACTTCCTGCGGAACCGGGAACGGGTACTCAATATCGCCTAGATGCCGTACAGCCATCGGTCGGGGATTGCGCCCGGCCCGGGGCGGCCGTAAGCAAGCTGTTGACCTCCGACTGCAACGGAACGACGATGAGCGAGAACACTTATTTTTCCAGACTTGGCGGCCTTCCGGGGCAGGCCGAACTGCTGTCCAGCAAGGCTGTATTCACCACCGCCTATGCCGTCATCCCGCGTTCGGTGATGACCGACATCGTCACCAGTGTCCTGCCGCACTGGGAGAAGACGCGGGCCTGGATCATCTCCCGGCCGCTGACCGGCTTCTCGGAGACCTTCGCGCAATATGTCATGGAAGTCGAGCCGGGCGGCGGCAGTGAGCGCCCGGAGCCGGATGCCCGTGCGCAGGCCGCACTCTTCATGACCGAAGGCGAGATGACGGTGGAGCTGGACGGAGAGCGGCATGAAATGAGGGCGGGCTCCTTTGCCTATCTTCCGGCAGGCGCGAGATGGCGCCTGTACAACCGAACATCCGCTGCCGCCCGCTTTCACTGGATCCGGAAGGTGTTCCAGGAGGTGGACGGGCTCGAATCGCCGCCATCAATCTTCACGCATGAAAGCGAGCAGCAGATGGTCGCCATGCCGGATACGGATGGCAAATGGGCGACGACACGCTTCATCGATCCGTCGGACGTCCGCTACGACATGCATGTCAATATCGTGACCTTCGAACCCGGTGGCACGATCCCCTTCATGGAGCCGCATGTCATGGAGCA
>JAEWKX010000262.1 GCA_023393575.1 Pseudomonadota bacterium | reverse complement strand
CCATCGAATGGCGCGACGACGATCATGTCGTGATGACGGGACCTGCCGAATGGGAATGGTCGGGCACGCTTGATCCCTCGACCGGTGCCTTCCGCCGCGGCGAGACCGGGGCGGCCGCCCTTTGAGCGGCGTTACGGTCATAACCTTCGGCTGTCGGCTCAACACCTACGAATCGGAAGTGATGCGCGCGGAGGCCGAGAAGGCGGGGCTGAACAATGCCGTGCTGGTGAACACCTGCGCCGTCACCGGCGAGGCGGTGCGCCAGGCGCGCCAGGCGATCCGCCGTGCGCGACGGGAAAACCCGGATGCCCGCATCATCGGCACCGGCTGCGCCGCGCAGACGGAGAAGCAGGTCTTCGCAGGAATGCCGGAAGTCGATGCCGTGCTCGGCAACGAGGAAAAGCTTTCGGCAAAGTCCTATCGTGCGCTGCCGGATTTCGGCGTCTCGGCGGAAGAGAAGCTGCGCGTCA
The DNA here is from genome assembly GCA_023393575.1 of Pseudomonadota bacterium. Classification (GTDB taxonomy): domain Bacteria; phylum Pseudomonadota; class Alphaproteobacteria; order Rhizobiales; family Rhizobiaceae; genus Neorhizobium. The sequence goes on along the minus strand of JAEWKX010000262.1, from coordinate 2,766 downwards.
ACGACATCATGAGCGTCAAGGCCACAGCGCCGCAGATGGTCCGTCACATCGACGGGCATGTGCGCGCCTTCATTCAGGTCCAGAACGGCTGCGATCACCGCTGCACCTTCTGCATCATCCCTTATGGCCGCGGCAATTCCCGTTCGGTTCCGATGGGAGCGGTCGTCGACCAGGCACGCAAGCTGGTTGAAAGCGGCTATCGCGAGATCGTGCTGACCGGTGTCGATGCCACCAGCTATGGCGCCGACCTTCCCGGCCAGCCGACGCTGGGCTATCTTGCCAAGACGCTGCTCCGCCAGGTGCCGGAAATCCTGCGCCTGCGCCTGTCTTCGATCGACAGCATCGAAGCCGACAACCACCTCTGGGACCTGATCGCCGACGAGCCGCGCTTCATGCCGCACCTGCACCTGTCCCTGCAGCACGGCGACGACATGATCCTGAAGCGGATGAAACGTCGCCACAGCCGCGCCGAGGCGTTGGCTTTCACCGAACAGGCAAGGCGCCTGCGGCCCGGCATCGCCTTCGGTGCCGACATGATCGCCGGCTTTCCGACGGAGACGGAGGAGATGTTCGAGAATGCCGCGACGCTGGCGGAGGAGGCCGGCATCGCCTTCCTGCATGTCTTCCCCTACAGTCCGCGGCCGGGTACGCCGGCGGCTCGTATGCCGCAGCTCGACCGCGCGCTCGTCAAGGAACGCGCCGCCCGGCTTCGTGCCCGCGGAGACGCGCTCCACCATGCCCATCTCGACCGCATGGTCGGCACGGAGCAGACGGTCATCGTGGAGATGAACGGCATGGGGCACACCGACAACTTTTCGCTGGTTGCGGCGCCTGGCCTTATCCCCCGCGAGATCAGGCGCGTTATCATCACCGGCCACAACGGCAAACATCTGGACATGGAGGTTGCGCCGGCACTGGCGGCGTAATCGGAGCGGATCTCATGGCACTAGGCTTCATCAAAAAGGTCTTCACCTTCGGCAGGGAGAAGCCGGCCGAGGAACAGGCGCCCGAATCGGGTCCGACCTCCGCCGAGGCGGCCACCATCGCGGCGGAAAGCGAGCCGCATGCGCGCCGGGAGGACCTGCCGGCCTCGCCGGTCGATCCCGTCGCCGCCGTGGAGATGGAAACCGCGGGCGGGCCTGCAGCTGACGAAGCTACGGAGACGGACCAATCCGAATCCGGCGCCCCGGAAGACGAAACCCCGCCGCTGCTGCCCTCCGCCGACGTCATCCCTGAAATCGGCATGGTGTCGCTTTCGCTGCTGGAAGCGGAAGCTGCCGCCGAGACCCCTGCTTCCCCTGGCCTGCCGGCGATCCCCCCCGCAAATGGCGGGATCGACACACCGCCGCCGTCCCACCTGCCGGGGAATGATGCCGAGGATGCGGCGGTGCCGAACGATGTTTTTCCGTCGTCGGACGGATTCGGCACGGGATCTGAGGACGAGGGTGCTTCGCTTGGGCAGGAGGATGCCGCGAATCTCCCGTCACTTGTAGAGGAGATGGCCGGCAGGCCGGACGGGGCGCCGGTTCCTGCCGAACCCGCCCTTCCCAAAGGCTTCTCCACCCGCGCCGAAGAAGTGCCCGAGCCGGAGGCCCCCGCGCCGCGCCTGACCTGGTACCAGCGCCTGCGCGCGGGTCTGGCCCGTACCTCCTCGCAGCTGACCGGGCAGATCGCGGCGCTGTTCACCAAGCGCAAGCTGGACGACGAGACGCTGGAAGACCTCGAGGATCTTCTGATCCAGTCGGACCTCGGTGTCGAGACGGCGATGCGCATCACCGGTGCCCTCTCCTCCGAGCGCTATGGCAGGGACGTTACCGGCGAGGATGTGTCACGCATCATGGCGGCGGAGATCAGCAAGGTCCTGGTCCCCGTCGCAAAGCCGCTGCAGCTCGACCTCGGCCACAAACCGCACGTCATTCTTGTCGTCGGCGTCAACGGCACCGGCAAGACGACGACGATCGGAAAGCTCGCCGCCAAGCTTTCCGGATCCGGTCTCAAGGTCATGCTCGCCGCCGGCGACACTTTCCGTGCCGCGGCGATCGAGCAGTTGAAGATCTGGGCCGATCGCACCGGTTCCGAGTTCATCGGCACGAAGCTCGGCGCCGATGCCGCAGGTCTTGCCTATGACGCATTCGAGCAGGCTCGGGCGAAGAAATCGGACGTGCTGATCATCGACACCGCCGGCCGGCTGCAGAACAGGGCGGAACTGATGGCGGAACTCGAAAAGATCGTCCGCGTCCTCGGCAAGCTGGACCCGGAGGCGCCGCATACCGTACTGCAGACGCTTGACGCCACCACAGGCCAGAACGCCTTGCAGCAGGTCGAAATCTTCCGCAACGTCGCCGGCGTCAACGGCCTGATCATGACCAAGCTCGATGGCACGGCCCGCGGCGGAATTCTCGTGGGCATCGCCGCCCGGCACAAGCTTCCCGTCTATTTCATCGGCGTTGGCGAAGGCGTGGACGATCTGGAGCCGTTCGAGGCGGAGGATTTTGCCAGCGCCATTGCCGGACTGACGCATTGATGCCACACAAACGGGGTTTGCCCCACCGGATTGTCCGGGATGGAAGTTGAGACCAGATGCAGATCGAAAGCGATACCAAGGCCACCACGGAAGAGAAGCAGCACCCGCTCTTGAAGTTCGCGCTCGAAATCGGGCCGCTCCTGGTCTTCTTCTTCGGAAACATCCGCGGCGAGTGGCTGGCCGAAAGGTTCCCGGCCCTGAGCATCGGCGGCGGCCCCCTCCTGATCGCGACTGCCCTGTTC
>JAEWKX010000197.1 GCA_023393575.1 Pseudomonadota bacterium | reverse complement strand
GTTGCAGGCACTGGTCCGGGTTGTCGATATCGAGGACGAGGATCTGCCATGCGAACATGACGGCCGCCAGCAGCAGCCCGACATAGGCGAGCACGCCGACGCCCGCCGCGAGATAGGCCGCAAGCAGAAGAACCAGCGTCAGACCGTAGAGGCCGACGAGCCATCGCTTCGTGTTCTCCCCGAACAGCCGCGCGGTCGAACGCACGCCCACGAGGGCGTCGTCCTCCTTGTCCTGGTGCGCATAGATCGTGTCGTAGCCGATCGTCCAGGCGACGGAGCCCATGTAGAGCCAGATCGGCGCCCACGAGAGGCTCCCGAACACGCCGGCCCAGCCCATCAGCGCGCCCCAGGAGAAGGCGAGCCCGAGGAAGAACTGCGGCCAGTCGGTGAAGCGCTTGGCGAAGGGATAGATCGCCACCACCGCCAGCGACAGGATGCCGAGCAGGATCGCGAAGCCGTTGAACTGGAGCAGCACGAGCAGACCGACCAGCGCCTGGATGACGAGGAAGACCTTCGCCTGGAAACGGCTTACCCGTCCCGACGGCAGGGGCCGCGAGCGGGTCCGAGCAACCTCGCTGTCGATGTCGTGGTCCACGAGGTCGTTATAGGTGCAGCCGGCGCCGCGCATGGCGACCGAACCCACAAAGAACAGAAACAGGTGGAAGACGAAGAGCCCGACGGACAGGTCCTCGCGGCCGGCGGCAACGTTTGCAGCCAGCGCCGAGGACCAGAAGCAGGGCCACATCAGCAACTGCCAGCCGATCGGCCTGTCCCAGCGCGCAAGCTGCGCATAGGGCCATGCAGGCCTGGGCAGCACGCGGTAGACCCAGTTGTCGGAAGGCGCATCGTAGACGCGGCCGTTGAGATCGTCGGTTTTCGTCATGCTCCGGTCGTAGCGGGCCTGCGGGCCGACCGCAAGACGGGAACCGCGCGGAGCAGCCTCAGAAGGTCACCGGCTCCAGCGGGGGACGGGTCGCCTCGAACGCCTTCAGCTGCTCTTCGCGTTCGGCGATGTAATCCCGGTTGTCCGGCACCGCCATCCGCTTCCTGGTGATCTGCATCTGGAAGATGAAGAAGTTCTCGTGCGTGAAGGCCATCTCGGAGCCGGCGAGGTAGAACTCCCACATCCGCACGAAGCGCTCGTCGTAGATCGCCACCGCCTCCTCCTTCCTGGCGAGGAACCGCTCGCGCCAGTAACGCAGCGTGCGCGCGTAGTGCATCGGCAGGATTTCGATGTCCGAGACCAGCAAGCCCGAGCGTTCGACTGCGGGCAGGACTTCCGCCAGCGAGGGAATATATCCGCCGGGAAAGATGTACTTCTCGATGAACGGGCTGTTGTAGCGCGCCGGGTAGGGCTGGCCGATGGAGTGCAGGACCATTACCCCGTCGTCCTTCAGGACATCGTAGGCCTTGCGGAAGTAGCGGCCGAAGTTCAGCCGTCCCACATGCTCGAACATGCCGACGGAAACGATGCGGTCGTATTTCACCGAGGAGGGCAGGTAATAATAATCCTGCAGCTCGAACCGCACGCGGCCCGAGAGGCCCCGCTTCGCCGCCCGGTCGCGGGACACGCGCAACTGCTCCTGGCTCAGCGTGATGCCGGTGACGTCGATGCCGGAGGATTCCGCCAGATACATGGCCATTCCGCCCCAGCCGGAACCGATTTCGAGAACCCTTTGACCCGGCTCGGCAAGAAGCTTTGCCGCGATGTGCCGCTTCTTGGCAACCTGCGCGTCATAGAGGCTGATGCCGGGCGGATTGAAATAGGCGCAGGAATACTGCCAGTCCTCGTCAAGGAAGAGATCGAAGAGCTTGGCGCTCAGGTCGTAGTGATGGGCGACGTTGCGCTGGTTGCGGTTGACCGGCACCCCGTGCCTGACGCGCGCTTCGGCGATGCGGAGGAGCCCGCGCCATATCATTCCCGGAGTCAGCGCCTCGCTCAAGGTATTGTCCTTGACGATCGCGAGCAGTTCGTAGATGTCGCCCTCCTCGATGAGGAGGCGGCCATCCATGTAAACTTCCGCCAGCTTCAGCTGCGGGTCCGAGGCGACCTCCTCCTCCGCTTCGGTATCGGTGAAGCGGATGGCGACCGTCCGCCCGCCTCCACCGCCGAACACCTGCGAGCCGGCAGGGCCGCTGACGGTCAGGGTACCCTTCTTGATGATCTTGGCGAGAAGTCGACGCAGGGACGAGGCCATAATTCACCTCCGGACGAAGTCTATCTTGCAGATTTAAAAGGAATAATTGCTTCCGTCGAAGTTACAAGCACGCGAATGCGGAAAAGATGGCACAAAAACAGATGCCGTCCAACACGGTTGAACGGCATCCTGCTGCGCAAATGAACAAGTCGCTAACGGCGTTTCAACGCCTCGGCGAGCGCCGCACCCAGAGCGCCTTGCGACGAGCCGCCCTTGGGCTCCGCCTTCATCTGGCGGGAATTCGGCCGTTGCGTATCTCGATCTGCACCCCGCGCGACCGGCGCCGCCTCGCCGCCATCCTTGCGCATGGTCAGCCCGATCCGCTTGCGCTTCACGTCCACCTCGACGACGCGCACCTTCACGACATCGCCGGCCTTGACGACCTCATGCGGATCCTTGACGAAGCGGTCGGCAAGTTGGGACACGTGGACCAGCCCGTCCTGGTGCACGCCGATATCGACGAAGGCACCGAAAGCGGCAACGTTGGTGACCGTCCCTTCGAGCAGCATGCCGGGCTTCAGGTCGGTGATCTCGTCCACGCCTTCCGCAAACGTCGCCGTCCTGAAGCTCGGGCGCGGGTCGCGGCCGGGCTTCTCCAGTTCAGCGAGAATATCCCTCACGGTCGGCAGGCCGAACTGCTCGTCGATGAACTGGCGCGGATCGAGTTTCTTCAGGGCGGCGCTGTCGCCCATCAGCGTGCGGAGATCGCGGCCGCAGGCGGCGACGATCTTCTTGGCGACGCCATAAGCTTCCGGGTGGACGGCGGACGCATCGAGCGGTTCCTTGCCGTTCGGGATGCGCAGGAAGCCCGCCGCCTGCTCGAAGGTGCGGTTGCCAAGGCGGGCGACCTTCAACAGTTCCCTGCGGCTGTCGAACGGCCCATTGGCGTCCCGATGCAGGACGATTGCCTCGGCAATGGAGCGGCTGAGGCCGGAGACACGGGAGAGCAGCGGCGCGGATGCCGTATTGAGATCAACGCCCACGGCGTTGACCGCATCCTCGACCACGGCATCGAGCGAGCGCGACAATTTCGTCTGGTCGACATCGTGCTGATACTGGCCGACACCGATCGACTTCGGCTCGATCTTCACGAGCTCGGCCAGCGGGTCCTGAAGGCGGCGCGCAATGGAAACCGCGCCGCGGAGGGAGACATCGAGGTTCGGGAACTCGGCCGCGGCGGTCTCCGAGGCGGAATACACCGACGCGCCGGCTTCCGAGACGATCACCTTGGTCGGCTTCGGCGCCGGCAGGTTCGCCAGCATGTCGGCCACCAGCTTCTCCGTCTCACGGCTGCCGGTGCCGTTGCCGATGGCGATGAGCTCGACCTTGTGCTTGCGGACGAGCGAGGCAAGCTCGGCCTGCGTGCCTCGGATGTCGTTCCTCGGCGGGAAGGGATAGACCGTCGTCGTCTCCAGCAGCTTGCCGGTACCGTCGACGACGGCAACCTTGACGCCGGTCCGGATACCAGGATCGAGTCCCATGGTCGCCCGCGACCCGGCGGGAGCCGCCAGGAGCAGGTCCTTGAGGTTGCGGGCAAAGACGTGGATCGCCTCTTCCTCTGCGCGCTCGCGCAGCTCGCGTATCAGGTCGAGCGAAAGAGAGGTCGAGAGCTTCACGCGCCAGGTCCAGCCGGCAGCCTCCATAAGCCAGCGATCCGCCGGACCCTTTTCGCCGATCTCGAAGGCGGAGGCGATGATCCGCTGCGCCGGCTTGACGGACGACGGATCGTCCTGATCCACCTCGATTGACACCGCCAGCACTTCCTCGTTCCAGCCCCGCAGCATGGCGAGCGCCCGGTGGCCCGGAATCGTGGCCCAGCGTTCGGCATGGTCGAAGTAGTCCGCGAACTTGGCGCCGGCCTCCTGCTTGCCGTCGACGACCTTCGCCCTGAGCATCGCGCGTTCACGCATATGCTGGCGCAAGCGGCCGAGCAGGTCGGCATTTTCGGAAATGGCCTCGGCGACGATATCGCGGGCGCCTTCCAGCGCCGTCTTCACATCCACCACCTCGCCCGCAACGTAGGCTGCGGCGAGATCCGCCGGGTCGGCGGCACGATCCGCCCAGATCGCTTCCGCCAGCGGCCCCAGCCCCCGCTCGCGGGCGATCTCGGCGCGCGTGCGGCGTTTGGGCTTGTAGGGGAGATAGAGGTCTTCCAGTTCCGCCTTGGTGGCAGCCTTGGCGAGCTTTGCCGCCAGTTCGTCCGTCATCTTGCCCTGCGAGGTGATCGACTCGACCACCGACGCGCGGCGTGCCTCCAGCTCGCGCAGGTAGACGAGCCGCTCGGAGAGCGTGCGCAGCTGCGTGTCGTCCAGACCGCCGGTCACCTCCTTGCGGTAGCGGGCGATGAAGGGAACCGTCGCGCCTTCGTCGATCAGGCCGACGGCGGCGGCAACCTGGTCCGGCCGGGCATTGATCTCCGCGGCAATCGCGGCGGCAAGAAGACGGATGTCGGCGGCCATGGCACTCTCTCTGTTCGCAAGGGAGGGGCGACCATAGTCGAACTTTGCGGCATGGCAACGTGGAGAGCCCGCGATTCCACAGGATGCGCTTGACCTTTGCCTCCCCTCCCCTTAACCGCCGCGTAAGGCAAGAGAGAGGGCGAGAGATGAAGGTTCTGCTGATCGGCTCCGGCGGACGCGAGCATGCACTGGCCTGGAAGCTCGCGCAGTCGCCGACGTTGACCAAGCTGTTCGCGGCCCCGGGCAATCCCGGCATCGCGGAACATGCCGAACTCCTTCCGCTCGATTTGGACGACCATGCCGGCGTCTTGAAATTCTGCCGGGAAACCGGCATCGATCTCGTTGTCGTCGGCCCCGAGGCGCCGCTGGTCGCGGGACTGGCCGACCGCCTGCGGGAAGCCGGGATTGCCACCTTCGGACCTTCCGCCGCCGCAGCGCAGCTGGAAGGCTCCAAGGGCTTCACCAAGGATCTCTGCGCCCGCTACGGCATCCCGACCGGCGCCTACCGGCGCTTCACGGACGCAGAGGCGGCAAAGGCCTATGTGCGGGAGCAAGGCGCTCCGATCGTCATCAAGGCGGACGGGCTTGCGGCCGGCAAGGGCGTCACCGTAGCCATGACGCTGGACGAGGCGCTGGCCGCCGTCGACGACTGCTTCTCCGGCGCCTTCGGTGCGGCCGGTGCCGAAGTCGTGGTCGAGGCCTTCCTCGATGGCGAGGAGGCGAGCTTCTTCTGCCTCTGCGACGGCAAGACGGCGCTGCCGCTGGCAACGGCCCAGGACCACAAGCGTGTCGGCGACGGGGATACGGGCCCCAACACGGGCGGCATGGGCGCCTATTCTCCCGCCCCGGTGATGACGCCGGAGGTCGTGGAGCGCACGATGAAGGAGATCATCGAGCCGACGATCCGCGGCATGGCGGAGAGCGGCCATCCCTTCACCGGCGTCTTCTTCGCCGGCCTTATGATCACCACCAGGGGACCGGAACTCATCGAGTACAATGTCCGCTTCGGCGACCCGGAGTGCCAGGTGCTGATGATGCGGCTGAAGGGCGATCTTCTCGCGCTGCTGCATGCCGCCGCGACCGGGACGCTGCACCAGGTTTCCGCGGAATGGTCGGACGACGTCGCGCTGACGGTGGTGATGGCCTCGAAGGGTTATCCGGGCCCCTACGAGAAGAACACGCCGATCGGCGGATTGCCGCAGACGGCCGGGAACGAGCAGATCTTCCATGCCGGAACGGCAATGAAGGATGGCCGGCTCGTCGCAAACGGCGGACGGGTCCTGAATGTCACCGCCACGGGCAAGACCGTGGCCGAGGCACAGGCCAGGGCTTACACGCTGGTAGACCGCATCCCGTGGGAGAACGGCTTCACCCGACGCGACATCGGCTGGCGGGCGATCGAGCGCGAGCAGTCCTGAGCGGATGCGCAGCCGTTTACCGAAAACTTACCAGTCCCGCTGACCGCTTCGAAACCTTCGGCTGATACGTCTTCTCCATTCTGAGAGGAGTTCTGCCATGCGGTTTCTGCTGACCAGTGCCCTGATCCTGACGGCCGGATCGGCATCGGCTTCATCGATCACGCCACTTGTCGGCCACGCTGGCAACGGCAGCGTCGTCGTGAAGACCTGCGACGACTGCCCGCCCCCGAAGACCGAGGAAGAGGTTTCCGGCTACAAGGTTCCGGTCCTGGACAAGGGACCACAACGCACCGAGATCGTCGAGATCGGCGGCGAGACGAAAATCGTCCGGACAGAAGCCTGGCTCGGCGGCTCGCCCGTCGTGCATGTGAGCAAGATGCAGGACTGGATGGTGGAGGGCGGCTCCACGCTTTCCGGCACCGCGGGAGACGGTGTCGACCATGCTCTCGTAAGCGCTGTGAGGACCGATGCCGACCGCGTGGCCTCGGCAGACGAACCGTCTCCTCTCAACCTTGATTCCATGCATTTGCGACTGAACTGACAAGGCCGGCCATCACCGCGGACCTGGCGACTAAACCAATAGTCAATCTTTAATCTTCATTATGCGTGCAGTGCGGTGCAGCACCGTTGAAGCGCAGGACGCGCACCTCCCCCTCCTATATTCCAAGTCACGCGCTCGCGGCTGGCAACAGTGGCGGCGTGCCCAGCGAGTCCATCATGAAAAACCTCAAGATTTCACACCAGCTCCTTGTTCTCATTTTGGGGCTGATGATCGCCTTCGCCGGCGTCACCTACTACCAGATCCGTACTTCCATCGCCTCGATCTATGCGGAACGCTACGACATGTTGCGGACCCAGGTGGAGTCCGCGATCTCGATCATGCAAGTCTATCACGAGCAGGAGAAGGCGGGCACGATCAGCCGTGAGGAGGCCCAGAAGCAGGCCTATGCTACCGTCGCCGCGATCAAGTACGAACCCGCCGGCTACGTCTTCGGCATGACGAAGGACATCGTCATGACGTTCCACTACAATTCGAAGAATGTCGGGACGTCCCAGAAGGGGCAACCGGACAAGATGGGCAAGCTGTTCCGGGAAGAGATCGTCAAGAACGCCCAGGCCGGCGGCGGGATCGTGGAGTACCACTGGGAGAAGCCGGGGCTGGCAGCCGACCAGGTCTACAAGAAGGCCGTCTACTCGAACTTGTTCGCACCCTGGGATGTGGTCGTCGCAACGGGCGTCTACGTGGACGATCTGGAGACGAAGGTCAGCAACACCATCATGGAAGTGATCGCCTTCGGTTTCCTCGTCTTTCTCGCAGCCGTGGGGCTGGCCGTCCTCGTCATCCGCAACATCACGAAGCCCCTCGCAGCGGTGCATTCTGCGCTCGAAGCGGTGGCGAACGAGGACGTCTCTCGTGCCATACCGCATACCGACATGCGCAACGAGGTCGGCATGATGGCCAAGGCGACCGCCGAACTGCAGGAAAAGGTGCGCGAGCGCCATGCGATGGCGGCACGCCAGGAGGAGCAGCAACAGGAGCTCGACCGCGAACGCCAGCAGAACGTCGCCCTGCAGCAGGAGGAAGCGCAATCGCAGGCGCGCGTGGTGGCCACCATCGGCACCGCACTGGAGGCGTTGGCACAGGGCGACCTCACGGTTCGCTGCGGCGACCTCGGCGGCCGTTACGCCGCGCTTCGCGACAACTTCAACGACGCACTGTCGCGGCTGGAGGCGGCCATGGCCAAGGTCAACGCCAAGGGCGTCGACATCGGCGGCTCGAAGGAAGAAATCCGCCGCGCCTCCAGCGAGCTGTCGCAGCGTACCGAGCGCCAGGCCGCCAACCTGGAAGAGACCTCGGCGGCACTGGACGAACTCGCCGTCGCCGTGCGCCAGACCGCGGAAGGCGCCCAGGAGGCGGCACAGCGCGTGACCTCGGTCAGCAGCGAAGCGGGCCGCAGCGACAGCGTCGTGAGTGAGGCAATCAACGCGATGAGCAGCATCGAGCAATCCTCCGCGGAGATCGCCAAGATCATCGGCGTCATCGACGAAATCGCCTTCCAGACCAACCTGCTGGCGCTCAATGCCGGCGTGGAGGCGGCGCGCGCCGGCGAATCCGGCAAGGGCTTCGCCGTCGTGGCGCAGGAAGTGCGGGAACTGGCGCAGCGGTCAGCCGCCGCCGCCAAGGAAATCAAAGACCAGATCTCCCGCTCGTCCGGCGAAGTGAGGAACGGCGTCCGGCTGGTCGGAGAAGCGGGCGAGGCGCTGAAACGGATTTCCGACCAGGTGAAGGCGGCAAGCGACGTCGTCAGCAAGATCGCCCATTCCGCCGCCGAGCAGGACACGACATTGCGCTCGATCTCGTCGTCTCTCAACCAGCTCGACGCGGCGACCCAGCACAATGCGGCGATGGCGGAAGAGACCACCGCCTCCGCCGAGTCGCTCGCCGTCGATACGGAAGAACTGCTGGCGCTGATCCGGACCTTCCGGGTGAACCAGCGATCCGAGGCGCATCGCCTGCAGGATATGGCGGAACAGATGCGCAGGGCGGGCTGACGACGACGTCAAGACCGAAGCCGCCGTTGAACCCGGCGGCTTCCTTGTTTTGATCAGATACCGGAGGCCTCGCGGCCGGCGTCGCCGCGTCCGCCTCAGCCAGCGATCTTCGAGAAATCCGCGACCGTTGCGGTCGCTTCACGGATGGCCTTCAGCAGGGCCAGGCGGTTGGCGCGAATGGCCGTATCCTCGTCGTTGACCAGCACCTCCTCGAAGAAGCGGTCGACCGGCACCCGAAGCCTCGACAGGGCCTGCATGGCGGAGCGGAAGTCTTCGCCGGCGACGGCTTGGGAGGCCTCCTTCGAGGCGGTGGCGATCGCACTCCACAGCGCCTTTTCGGCATCGAGCCGCAGGAGTTCCTCCGAGACGCCGTCGGCGACCACCGTCCCCTTCTTCTCCTCCGCGGCCAGAAGCTGGGTAGCGCGCTTGGTTCCGGCCAGCAGGTTGATGCCGTCCTCGGAAGTGATGAAAGCGGTCAGCGCCTCGGCACGGCGGGCGACCATCAGGAGATCGTCGGCATCCGGCGCCAGCACGGCGTCGATGATGTCGTGGCGGGCACCCTGGTCGCGGAGGTAGACCTTCAGGCGATCGAAAAGGAAATGAAGGACCGAGTAGTAGCATGGTCTAGGAGTGAATTTCCCGTTGCCGAATTCGGCATTCTCGACAAGACGTTGGTATAGCGCGTCCTCTTCCAGGGAAGCACGTCCCGAAATGGGCGAGATGCTGTTGAGCAGCGTGCGGGCATCACCATGTATCGGCTCTGGGTACCACCGCAGATTCATACTCAAAAGTATCGATCGCAAGGGGAGCCTAGCCCCTTGCTCCAGCAGGATCCGCACTACACCCAAGGCCGCACGGCGCAGAGCATAGGGATCCTTCGATCCGGTCGGCTTCTCGTCGATTGCCCAGAAGCCGACAAGCGTATCGAGCTTGTCGGCGAGCGCCACGGTGATGGCGACCTTGTCCTCCGGCACGCGGTCGGACGGGCCCTGCGGCTTGTAGTGATCCTCGATCGCCGCGGCGACGGAGGCGTGTTCCCCCTGGAGAACGGCATAGCGGCGGCCCATCAGCCCTTGCAGTTCCGGAAATTCGCCCACGGCTTCCGTGCGCAGGTCCGCCTTGGCGAGGACCACGGCGCGATCCACCAGGGCGGCATCGGCGCCGACAACCGGCGCCAGTTCCCTCGCCAGCGCCCGGATGCGGCTCACGCGTTCACCCTGGGTGCCGAGCTTGGCGTGGAAGGTGACGTTCAGCGCATCGAGCTTCGCCATGCGCTGGTCGAGCGGCTTCTTGAGGTCCAGCCCGAACTTCTCCGC
>JAEWKX010000077.1 GCA_023393575.1 Pseudomonadota bacterium | reverse complement strand
CGACCATGGCCGCGTTCTGCTGGGTAACCTGGTCCAGTTGATGCACGGATGTGCTGATCTCACCGATGCCGGCCGACTGTTCGCGAGCCGAAACCACGATCGAGGCGACGTTCCGGTTGATCTGCTGAACGTCGACTACGATGGTTTCCAATGCGTCGCCTGTCTGCCCCACCAACTCGACACCATCACGCACCGCCTGTCCGGAGGACGAGATAAGCGTCTTGATCTCGCGGGCGGCAACGGCTGACCGCTGGGCAAGTTCACGGACTTCCTGGGCGACGACCGCAAAGCCCTTGCCCGCCTCGCCGGCGCGCGCCGCCTCGACGCCGGCGTTCAACGCCAACAGGTTCGTCTGGAAGGCGATCTCGTCGATCACACCGATGATGTTGGAGATTTCTTTGGAGGAGGTCTCGATCGCCTCCATGGCGGACACGGCCTGGCGGACGATGTCGCCCGAGCGCTCGGCCCCTGCACGGGTATGGTCTACCAATTGCCCCGCCTCGTCGGCCCGCACTGATGAGTCCTTGACGGCCGTGGCCACCTGCTCCAGCGCCGCGGCGGTCTCTTCGACGGCGGCGGCCTGTTGCTCCGTCCGCCTGGACAGGTCGTCGGAAGCGGAGCGGATTTCGTTCGCCCCCGCATCGATCATCCGGGCATTTTCCCCAACTGAACGAAGCACGGACTGAAGCTTGCTCACCGACTCGTTGAAGTTAACCCGCAACTGATCGAGCTGGCCTGCGAAAGACTGCTCCAATTGCAAGGTCATGTCGCCATCGGAAAGTGCCTTCAGGCCGTATGCGAGACTTTCGACGGCAAACGACACGTCTGCCGCTTCGCTCGCCTTCTGTTCCTCGCGTGCGATGCGCTCCCTCTCGCCTAACGCCCGGGCCGCTTCGGTCTCCTCTTCCAGACGCTCGCGTGCCACCGCATTATCCCGAAAGACTGCGACTGCTGCCGCCATTTCTCCGATTTCGTCCCGGCGATCGTCATGGGGAATATCGAGGTTGTTCTGACCACCAGCGAGCGTATTCATCGCCGCGGTAATATCGCCGATCGGTCGGGTCACGCGCAGATGGCTCATGAGCGCTGCCATCACGGCGACGGCGGCCGCCACGGTCACCCCGACGATCGTCCAGACAAAGGCGGATCGGACGGCCTCCTCGGCTATCTTGCGGGCCTCGATGCTTGCCAGCCTGTTGCCGTCGATCATCTCCTGCAGCATGGCGCCCGCCCGCGCGCCGACCGGCACCATCTTGGCGATGAGGCTGCGCGCCTCGTGGAGGTTCGATGCGGCGAGCTGCGGAATGAATTCCTCTCCGAACGCATCATATTCGGCCACAACTTTTTGCAGGGCATCGAATTTCTCCCTTGCCGGCGCATTGTCCACCGTAGAGCCGAAAGCCCGGAACGCATCGATCCGCGCTGTATTCGCCCTCTGCAGTTGTTCGAGCGCAGCTTTCTGGTCGGCGTCGGAACCGGCCGATAGCGCCTGCAGATAGAGACGACGAACGTCGAGGAAAAGCCGGTCCATCGTCGCGATCATCGCGGATTGTTCCATGCGAAGACTGAGCGTATCCGTCTGTGCGTCGAGCTTGATGACCGACTGCATGCCGAGTCCGCCCTGAAGGACGGCCAGGGTAACGACCAGGGCAAAGAGGAGAGGAAGAAGGATTTTGATTTTTATCATTTTCATCTTGCGTATCCAAAGTGGAGTGTCGGGCTTTGACTTACACCCACGATGGTCGTGACAGCCTCAACATGAAAAATGAATTACGATCCTTAAGCCAGCTTTCGCCCCACTCCGCCGAAAGAGCCGCGTTCAAGAATGACTTTTGATCGGCTTTCCCTTGGGCGGCCGCCTCCCCCGCGGATTCGCAGGAGAGGCCGACTTGCGGAGCTACAAAATCTTTGTCCTCGGGGGATACGGCGTTATTCCGCCGCGACCTCTTCATCCTGGTTGGCCAGGAAGCCGCCGGACTGGCGGCTCCAGAGGTCGGCATAGATTCCGCCGGACGCCGCCAGTTCCTGGTGCGTGCCCATCTCGACGATCCGGCCCTTGTCGAGCACGATCAGCCGGTCCATCTCGGTCAGCGTCGACAGCCGGTGGGCAATGGCGATGACCGTCTTGCCTTCCATCAACGCAAACAGGTTCTCCTGGATCGCCGCCTCGACCTCGGAATCGAGCGCCGACGTCGCCTCGTCCAGAACCAGGATCGGCGCATCCTTGAGGAAGACGCGCGCGATCGCGATCCGCTGGCGCTGACCGCCCGACAGCTTCACGCCCCGTTCGCCGACATGCGCGTCGAGACCGGTCCGTCCCTGCATGTCGGAAAGCCCCTGGATGAACTCCCAGGCATTGGCCCGCTTCGCCGCCTCGATGATCTCCGCATCGCTCGCCTCCGGCTTGCCGTAGGCGATGTTGTCGCGGATGGAGCGGTGAAGAAGCGACGTATCCTGCGTCACCACGCCGATCAGCGACCGCAGGCTCTCCTGCGAGACCTGCGCGATGTCCTGGCCGTCGATCGTGACGTGGCCGGCTTCCAGGTCGTAGAAACGCAGGAGCAGGTTCATCAGCGTCGTCTTGCCGGCACCCGAGCGCCCGACCAGGCCGACCTTCTCGCCCGCCGCGATGTCCAGGGTCAGGTTCTCGATGACGCCTTTCTTCTTGCCGTAGTGGAAGCGGATGTTCTCGTAGCGGATAAGCCCCTTCTTCGCCTCTAGCTGCGGCGCGTTCGACTTGTCCGTCACGTCGTGCGGCTTCGTCATCATCGACATGCCGTCATAGACGGTGCCGATCGCCTCGAAGAGTGCCGAGACCTCCCACATGATCCACTGCGACATGCCGTTGATGCGCATGGCAAGGCCGATCGCCACCGCAACCGAGCCGACGGAAACCTCGCCGGTCAGCCAGAAGGCGATGCTCGCAGCGGCCACCGCGAAGATGGTGACGGCGTTGTTGACGTCGACGCAGATATTGAGAAGCGAGATCTGCCGCATCTGCCGGTGAACGGTGCCGAGGAACTCGTCCATGCCTTCGCGCGCATAGGTCTCTTCCCGTCCCGCATGCGAGAACAGCTTGACGGTGCCGATATTGGTATAGCTGTCGACGATGCGGCCGGTCATCATCGAGCGCGCATCGGCCTGCTCGCTGGAGAGCGTCCGGAGCCTCGGGATGAAATACCACAGGATGAGGCTGTAGAAGACGAACCACAGCACCAGCGGCACGACGAGCCGCCAGTCCACCACGATCACCAGCGCCAGCATCGAGATGAAGAAGCTGATCGCATAGACGAAGACGTCGATGATCTTCAGCACCGCCTCGCGGATCGCGAGCGACGTCTGCATCACCTTGGTCGAGACCCGGCCCGCGAACTCGTTGGCGAAGAAGGTCATCGAGTGGCGCAGCAGGAAGCGGTGCATCTGCCAGCGGGCGATCATCGGGAAGTTGCCCGCCAGCACCTGGTGCATCGTCATCGTGTGAATGGCGCCGGAAAGCGGCAGCACGACCAGCAGCACCGTCGCCATCCAGAACAGCCTGCCACCTTCCTGCTGCAGGAAGGTCGTGCGGTCGGCATCCGACAGCCAGTCAACGATATTGCCGAGAAACTGGTAGAGGAACACTTCGGCGATGGCGATCACCATCGAGCAGATCCCCAGCAGCAGGAGCCAGGGCGCCGTCGGCCGGGTATAATGCCAGCAGAAAGCGAAGAGGCCTTTCGGCGGAAGTCCCGGCGGCTCCTGCGGATAGGGATCGACACGACGCTCGAACCACGAAAACATCGTCATTCTCCAAAAGAAGGGACCAATCCGGACGTCAATACGAGACCGGACAGGCAAGAAACAGGAAACGAGGCCGCACGCGGCCGCGAGGCAGATCGGAAAAGCGATGAAGGGCGGGAAACCGCGATACGCCTAGGCCGGAAGAGAAGCGATCCGGGGCAGAAGGCGGATTGTCACGGCAATATCCATGGAGGCCTCCTGAGGCTGGCGTTGAAGACGGTGCTCTTGTAACCGCCTTCGCCAAAATTGGAAAGGGCAAATCGCGGCATCCGCTCCGCCCATCGGAAGGATGATGGTTATTGGCCGCAACCGTCCCGAACCCGGAAGCGGTTTTGACTGTCACCCGACAATGACCTATGGGCAGATCATGTCCGATCTTCACATCGCCCTCTACCAGCCTGATATTCCGGGAAATACCGGTACCATCCTGAGGCTGGCCGCTTGCCTCGGGCTCAAGGTGCACGTCATCGAGCCGGCGGGCTTCGATATCTCGGACCGGAACCTGAAACGGGCGGGCATGGATTATGTCGCAAGCGTCGCGCTTACCCGCCATGTGAACTGGCAGGCGTTCCAGGACTGGCGGCAATCGTCCGGTCGCAGGCTGGTCCTGGCTTCCACAAAGGCCGCCCTGACCTATGTAAGGTTCGAGTTCCGTCCCGACGACGTGCTGCTCTTCGGCCGGGAAAGCGCCGGCGTCCCCGATCATGTCCATGAGGCTGCGGATGCGCGCCTTCTCATTCCGATGGTGGAGGGACAGAGGTCGATCAACGTCGCCATGTCGGCGGCCATGATCGCCGGAGAGGCGCTTCGCCAGACCCGCTGGTCGTAAGGACGGAACTGCACGGAAAACTGTCGCACGCGGCATCTTCCTTAACCACTCCTCCGGCATATTTTCTTTAGCCGGCAACAGAACTACATTGTCCCGCAACGGAGCCGTTTCGGAAATCGGCATGCAATCGACGATCGTCATTATCAATCTCTTCGGCGCGGTGGCCCTGCTGCTCTTCGGCCTCGCCCAGGTGAAGGACGGCGTCACCCGCGCTTTCGGCTCCCGGCTTCGCAGCGGGCTCGCCACCGGCACCCAAAGCGGCCTTCGCTCCTTCGTCTCGGGCTTTCTTGCGACTATCGCACTGCAGAGTTCGACGGCGACGGCGCTGACCGTCGCCTCCTTCGTCGAACGCGACCTGATCCGTCCGCGCATGGCGCAGATCGTCCTGCTCGGCGCCAATGTCGGCACCGCCGTCACCGCCTGGATCGTGGCGACCGGCATCGAATGGCTCTCGCCGCTTCTGATCCTCGCCGGCGTCGTCATCCACCGCGGCGGCTCCAGTGCCCGCAAGGGCGGCGGGACCGCCCTGATCGGCATCGGCCTCATGCTGCTGTCGCTCCACCTGTTGTCCATGGCAACCGAGCCGATGCGGGAATCGCCGGCGCTTGCCGCCTTCGTCCGGCTGCTCGATGGCGCCTGGCCGGTGGCACTGGCCCTGACGGCGCTGCTCGCGGTCGTCTCCTCTTCCAGCCTTGCCGTCGTCGTGCTGGTGCTGTCGCTTGCCTCCACCGGCGCCCTGTCGACCGGACTGATCATCGTGCTGATCCTCGGCGCGAACCTCGGCGGCGCCATCCCGCCGGTGCTCGCGACCTTCTCCGGACCGGCCTCCGCCCGCCGCATCACCACGGGCAATCTCGTCGTGCGTGCCGTCGGCTGTGCCATCGCCCTGCCCCTGGCAGCCTTCGCGGCGGAACTGCTGGAGATGTTGCCGCTCGTGCCGGCAAAGCTGCCGGTCGATGCGCATCTGGCGTTCAATCTGATCCTGGCGCTGCTGGCCTGGCCGTTCTCCGGCCTCCTCTCCGACATGATGAAGCGCCTCATCCCCTCCGCCGACGACCCCGATACCGGCCCGAAATTCCTCGATGCGCAGGCGCTTGCAACCCCCGTCGTGGCGCTAGCCAACGCGACGCGCGAGGTGCTGCGCGTCGGCGACCTGATCGAGCGCATGCTGATCCGCGTCGAGAACGCCTTCAAGAACAACGACCTTGCTCCCCTTGCCGAAATCGAGGCGCTGGAAAAGAGCGTCGACCGGCTGCAGCAGGAGGTGAAGATCTACCTCTCCAAGCTCGGCCGCGACGGCCTGGACGGCGAGAACGCCCGCCGATCGATCGCCATCATCGACTATGCCATCAATCTGGAGCACACCGGCGACATCATCGAGAAGGGCCTGGGCGAGCAGGTCCGCAAGAAGATATCGAGCAGCCTCAAATTCTCCGAGGACGGCTACCAGGAGCTGAAGAACCTCTTTGACCTGACGATCGAGAACCTGCGCATCGCCCAGACCATCTTCGTCACCGGCGACTTCGACCTTGCGCTCAGGCTGATGGAAATGAAGGTGGATGTCCGCAAGGCCGAGAAGCGATCTTCCGAACGTCATCTCGAAAGGCTTCGCGACGGGCGCATGGAAAGCCTGCAGACGAGCTCGCTTCATCTCGATATTCTTCGCGACCTGAAGCGCATCAACGCGCATATCGTCTCGGTCGCCCATCCGATTCTCGACGACAGCGGCCTGCTGCGGGAAAGCCGACTGCGCCAGGCGGAGCCCGGCGCCTGATCGCAGGCGGTCTGACGATCAGTCGGCGCTCGGCAGGCGCCGCATGGTGAACTCGATCTGGTCGCCGTCGAGCTGCCGCCAGCTCTCGACCTCGGTCCAGTACGCGGCCTTTGGATATTCGGCGAACCATTCCCGTGCCTTCTCGCGGGCCTCCTGACGCGACAGCCGGAACGTTTCCCGCACGAACATCGACGGACGCCCGGCCCTTTCCTGGCGGTGCCGGTCTATCCTTCGCTTCAGGCCGTCCAGCGGCGGCGGGGTAAGTCTTGCCATGCAATCTACCTCTCCGGACTGAAGATAATGCGCGGGCACGCCTATTGCGAGTCGGAAATGCCGCGCAGTGCAGGGCATTGGCCGTCGAAACCCGTTGCTGCTAAAGGAGTTTGGAACAAGGAATCGTCGAACGAGGAATAGCGCATGGAACGGCCAGTTTTGCCGAAGGGTCTGCCGGCGGACATCGAGGAGAAGAAGGCGACAGCGAAAGCCTGGTTCGAGAGCATCCGCGACACGATCTGCGCCTCCTTCGAGGCGCTTGAGGACGAACTCGAAGGCCCGCTCGCCGATCAGCCGCCGGGACGTTTCACGGCAAAGGACTGGCTGCGCGAGAAAGGCTCCGGCGGTGGCGGCCGCATGTCGATGATGGAAGGCCGCGTGTTCGAGAAGGTCGGTGTCCACACCTCGACCGTCCACGGCGAGTTCTCGCCCGACTTCCGCAGCCAGATTCCCGGAGCGGACGAGGATCCCTGCTTCTGGGCATCCGGTATCTCCCTGATCGCCCATCCCGTCAATCCGAACGTGCCGGCGGTTCACATGAACACCCGCATGGTCGTGACCTCCAGCCAGTGGTTCGGGGGCGGCGCGGATCTCACGCCGGTGCTGGACCGGCGTCGCACGCAGGAGGATCCCGACAGCACGATCTTCCACCGGGTCATGGAAGTGACCTGCAAGCGGCACGAGGCCGTCGCCGATTACGACCGCTACAAGCAGTGGTGCGACGACTATTTCTATCTCAAGCACCGCAACGAGGCGCGCGGCATCGGCGGCATCTTCTTCGACTGGCTGCATTCCGGCGAGGAGAAGGGTGGCTGGCAGGCCGATTTCGCCTTCGTCCAGGACGTCGGCCGCGCCTTCAACCTCGTCTATCCGAGGATCGTGCGCGCCAACTTCAATTCACCCTGGACGGAAGAGGACCGCGACGAGCAGCTTGTCCGCCGTGGCCGGTACGTCGAGTTCAACCTGCTCTACGATCGCGGCACCATCTTCGGGCTGAAGACGGGCGGCAATGTGGAATCGATCCTGTCCTCCCTTCCGCCGGTGGTCCGCTGGCCCTGATCGCCGGCTTGGCAGGGGCTTCCAGCCAATATGTCGCATCTCTAACATTTGACATATTCAATGGTGGTTATTGGTGCTAGCCTTCTTCCAGTTGCACCGGAGGAGGAACGCGATGATTGCGTCGAATAGCATGCCAGTGCCGTCGAAGAGCGCCGCCGAAAGAGGACCGGATCGGGCTCGTCTCCTGGATACTCCCGAGATGATCGAGCACCTCGCCGAGGAACTCCGCTCGCGGGGAGACCCCTGCCTGCCGCGGGAGTATTACCTCGAACAGGTCAGGCGTCGGCTTGCCGGCCGTACCGGCCTGACGGGCGCGGCGGCACGGGATCACGTGCTTGGCCGACGGCCTATCCCGCTTCAGTCGGCTTCGGTATTCCACGCCTGGGCACTGCGCGAGTAACCCGCCGGGAACGCCTTCCTGTTTGTCTTGTTACCCGATCGCGAAGGCATCTTCGGATGCCTTCGTCGGCACTGAAAGTTGAAAGGAGGACGCAATGAGACTGTTCGAATGCGGAACCCTGGTTCCCGGATGCTCCTGGCATACCCGCGCCGATGAGGACGCCGAGATCGTACGTCGCGCCGTCGAGCACCTTCGCACGGCGCACGGCGAAGAGATCATTCGCGAGAACATGGTCGAAAACATCAAGGCACGCATCCGCAATGAAGCGGCCGCTGCCTGATCATCGCGCCTTCAGAGCGAGTTTCGTATCATTTCGCCGAGCCGGGCGGAAAGGGCCATCCGGTCCGGCGTGAAATTCCGCTCGATCCAGAAGGCCTCCAATATGGCCAGCACCTCTCCTACCCGTCTTCCGGGCGGAACCCCGGCAGCAAGGACGTCGGCACCCGTCAGCGGGAACACCGGCCGTCGATAGTGATCGCAGCGGGCCAGGAGGCTCGTCAGCCTCGCCGTCTTGCGCATCGCGAACGGATCGCCCGGCGCAGACGATCGCGATGCCGCCAGTGCGAGCCTCAGGCGCATCCCGATCCCCTCCCTGCCGTGGCGGTAGAGCATCCGGTCGAACCCGACGTCGGTCACCTCGTCCGGAAGGACGGGAGCGGTCGCCCAGGCCTGCAGCCTGGCGGCCTCGGCGTTCGACATGCGCAGCCGCTTCGAAAGCGCCTCCAGGCGCTCGGGATCGTCGGGTACGATGGCCGCCAGCCGCAGCAGCGGATCGGGCTCCCATTTCAGCGCCTGCTCCGCCGCGACGAGCCCATGCACGGCGTCGATGCCCCATTTCTCCGTTTCCGGCAGGATCTCCGTGAGCACCCCGGTCTGGCGCATCCATAGTAGGGCGCGGGACGGGTCTGGAGCAGCCAGCAGCTTCTTCGTTTCGCTCCATATGCGCTCCGCCGAAAGCGTCCTCAGCTTGTCCTTCGCCCTGGCTGACGCCTTGAGGCCTTCCGCATCCGGTCGCCCGCTACCGTAATAGGCGAAGAAGCGGAAGAACCGCAGCACGCGCAGGTAATCCTCGGCGATCCGCGTCGCCGCGTCGCCGATGAACCGCACGGTGCGCGTCTCGACGTCGGCCAGTCCGCCGACGAGGTCGATGACGCCGCCCTTCTCGTCCGCATAGAGCGCGTTGATCGTGAGGTCGCGCCGCTCGGCATCCGTCTTCCAGTCGGTTCCGTAGGCCACCTGCGCCCACCGGCCGTCCGTTTCCACGTCGCGGCGCAGCGTCGTCACCTCGAAGCCCTTGCCGTCCAGTACCAGCGTCACGGTGCCATGCTCGATCCCGGTCGGCACTGCTTTGATTCCCGCGGCCTTGGCACGCTCGACAACGGTCTCCGGCACCAGCGTCGTGGCGATGTCTATATCTCCGACCGCCATCCCCATCAGGGCGTTGCGGATGGCGCCGCCGACGATGCGGGCCTCGCCGCCCCCGGCGTTCAGGACCTCCAGTATCCGCCGCAGTGCCGGATCCCCGAACCACGTCTCGCCGGCGACAGATGTCATGCATAAAGCCTTTCATAGATCGTTCGGACGATGCTCGCGGTAATGCCCCATATATTCCAGTCTCCATAGGGCATTTCGTAGAAATAGCGCTCTCTTCCGTCCCAGACGCGGCTCCCGCGCCGGTGGTTTTCCGGGTCCATCAGGAAGGACAGCGGAACCTCGAAGACATCGTCCACCTCATGCGGATTGAGTTTGAGGTCGAAACCCCGGCGCACGATCGACAGCACCGGCGTGATCCGGAAGCCGGTCGGCGCCAGATAATCGGGCAGCCGCCCCACCGGCTCCACGAAGACGGGCGGCAGGCCGATCTCCTCCTCCGCCTCGCGGATCGCCGCCGTCTCGGGAGAAGCGTCGCCCGGATCGATGGCGCCACCCGGAAAGGCGATCTGGCCGGAATGCTTGCGCAGCGTCGCCGTCCGCCGGGTAAAGATCACCTTGGCCTCGTCTCCGTCATCCACCACCGGCACGAGCACGGCCGCATCCTTCAGCTGCAGGCCCTCGATCACCGGCATCAGGTCGGGGTTGAGCAGGTGATCGCCGTGGCTGCGCCAGGATTGCTCGATCGGACCGCCCTTCTGGCTGCGGGCGCGGGACTTGAAATTCTCCGCCGAATAAGGAAGGGCGTCATTCATGCGAGAGTGTATCCAGCTCTGCGGCAGGCATCACGGGGAAGATTTCGCCTGCGGATCGCACGGCGAACATCGCCACGCCCTCGACATCCACCGTTTCCCCGCGTTCAACGAGGTCGTACATGACCGATCGCGACACGAGCGCCTCCAGTCTTCCGCGCACCAGCAGATAGGGCTTCAGCTCACGGTTTTCTCCCGCGATGACGAAGCGAAGCGGATGCCCCGCACCCGCCTCCACGACATCGCCGACATTGGTCCGGAAGGTCAGCACCGGCCCGCCGCCCCGCTCCGAGACGTTCATCTCGACGGCGAGGAACGGGGCGTCCTGGACGCGGATGCCGACCTTTTCCACGGGCGTGACGAGATAGGTCTTGCCGTCGTCATCCTTGCGCAAGACGGTCGAGAACAGGCGCACCAGCGG
>JAEWKX010000153.1 GCA_023393575.1 Pseudomonadota bacterium | reverse complement strand
ATCGTGGTAGCCGGGCTCATCTGCCTGCGTGCCCTGCCGATCTCGGAATATCCCGAGGTCGTGCCGCCGTCGATCGTCGTGCGCGCCACCTATCCCGGTGCCAACCCGATCGTCATCGCGGAAACCGTAGCGACGCCGCTGGAGGAGCAGATCAACGGCGTCGAGGACATGCTCTACATGTCCAGCCAGGCGACCTCCGACGGCGTTCTCACCGTCACCGTCACCTTCAAGCTCGGCACGGATCACGACAAGGCGCAGCAGCTCGTCCAGAACAGGGTGGCGCAGGCCGAGCCGCGCCTGCCGGCGGAAGTCCGTGCACTCGGAATCACCACGGTGAAGAGCTCTCCGGACTTCATCATGGTCGTCAACCTGGTCTCGGAGGACAACGGCTACGACATCACCTACCTGCGCAACTACGCCACCCTCAACATCAAGGACCGGCTCGCCCGGATCGAGGGCGTCGGCCAGGTTCAGGTCTTCGGCGCCGGCGACTATTCGATGCGGGTCTGGATCGATCCGCAGAAGGCGGCGGAGCATGGGCTCGCCGCAAGCGACATCAGCAATGCCATCCGGGCGCAGAACGTCCAGGCGGCGGCCGGCATCATCGGCGCGTCGCCAAGCCTTCCCGACACCGGTCTGCAGCTCAACGTCAATGCGCAGGGGCGTCTGGGAACGCCGGAGGAGTTCGGCGCCATCATCGTCAAGAGCGGCGAGAACGGCGAGATCACCCGCCTGCGCGACGTGGCGCGCATCGAGTTGGGAGCCGCCGACTATACCCTGCGCTCGCTGCTCGACGGCCAGCCCGCCGTCGCCGTCGCCGTCCTGCAGGCACCGGGATCGAACGCGATCGAGATCGCCGACAATGTGACGGCGACGATGGACGAGCTGCAACTCGCCATGCCGGAAGGCGTGAAGTACGAGATCGTCTACGATACCACCAAGTTCGTGCGTGCCTCGATCGAGAAGGTCGTCGAGACACTGCTGGAGGCGGTGGCGCTGGTCGTGCTTGTCGTCATCCTTTTCCTGCAGACATGGCGCGCCTCGATCATCCCGCTGATCGCCGTCCCGGTCTCGATCATCGGCACCTTCGCCGTCATGTATGCCTTCGGCTTCTCGATCAACGCGCTGACGCTTTTCGGACTGGTGCTGGCGATCGGCATCGTCGTCGACGATGCGATCGTGGTGGTCGAGAACGTCGAGCGCAACATCGAGAACGGGCTTTCGCCGCGCGATGCGACCTATCGCGCGATGCGGGAAGTCTCCGGGCCGATCATCGCCATCGCGCTGGTGCTCGTCGCCGTCTTCGTGCCGCTTGCCTTCATCACCGGCCTTTCAGGGCAGTTCTACCGGCAGTTCGCGCTGACGATCGCCATCTCCACGGTCATCTCGGCGATCAACTCCCTCACCCTGTCGCCGGCGCTGGCGGCACTGCTGCTGAAGGATCACCACGCGCCCAAGGACTGGCTGACGCGCGTGATGGACCGGGTGTTCGGCTGGTTCTTCCGCGGCTTCAACAGAATGTTCGGGGCTGCATCGAACGGCTATGGCCGCACCGTGGGCGGGCTTCTGTCCCGCAAGAGCCTGGTGATGGTCCTTTATCTTGCGCTGGTCGGCGCGACCTACAGCATGTTCACGACCGTTCCGGGCGGCTTCGTCCCGGCGCAGGACAAGCAGTACCTGATCGGCTTTGCCCAGCTTCCCGACGGCGCGACCCTCGACCGGACGGAGGAGGTCATCCGGAAGATGAGCGACATTGCCCTGGAGCAGCCGGGCGTCGAACACGCCATCGCCTTTCCGGGACTGTCGATCAACGGCTTCACCATCGGGTCGAATGCCGGGATTGTCTTCGCCGTCCTCGACGATTTCGAGGAGCGCAAGGTACCCGAGCTTTCCGGCGGCGCCATCGCGATGGCGCTGAACCAGAAATATGCCGGCATCCAGGAAGCCTTCATCGCCATGTTTCCGCCGCCGCCGGTCAACGGCCTCGGCCAGACCGGCGGCTTCAAGCTGCAGATCGAGGACCGCGCCGGCTACGGCTACCAGACTCTGGACGAAGCGACCAAGGCGGTTCTCGCCAAGGCCTACCAGACGCCGGAACTGGCCGGCATCTTCTCAAGCTTCCAGATCAACGTCCCGCAGCTCTATGCCGATGTGGACAGGGCGAAGGCGGAACAGCTGGGCGTGGCGGTAACGGATGTCTTCGAGACGCTGCAGATCTACCTTGGCTCCCTTTACGTCAACGACTTCAACGCCTTCGGCCGCACCTACAGCGTCCGGGTGCAGGCGGACGCGAAGTTCCGCGCCGAGGCGGAGGATATCGGCGAGTTGAAGGTGCGCTCTCGATCGGGCGAAATGATCCCGCTCTCGGCCCTCCTCAAGGTTGAGGAAACGACGGGGCCGGAACGCACCACACGCTATAATGGCTTCCTGGCCGCCGACATCAATGGCGGCCCGGCGCCGGGCTTTTCCTCCGGCCAGGCGCAGGCGGCGATCGAGAAGATCGTAAGGGAGACGGTGCCGCAGGGGATCGACTTCGAATGGACGGACCTGACCTACCAGGAGATCCTCGCCGGTAATTCCTCGATCGTGGTCTTCCCGCTGGCGCTTCTCCTCGTCTACCTCGTGCTGGCCGCGCAGTATGAAAGCCTGACGCTGCCGCTGTCGATCATCATGATCGTCCCCTTGGGCGTTCTGGCCGCCCTGACGGGTGT
>JAEWKX010000112.1 GCA_023393575.1 Pseudomonadota bacterium | reverse complement strand
GTATCCACCTCAACGCCGCGTGGGACTGGAATCGCATCAGGAACAGGTTGGCGCAAGCAGCAGTGGCTAAGATGCGTTCTTTTTCCGGAGGTCGTCGATGAGTGGCAAGCATGTGGCTGTTCTGATGGGGGGATTTTCCTCCGAGCGGCCCGTCAGCCTGTCTTCCGGGAAGGCCTGCGCCGATGCATTGGAGGCGGAGGGCTTCCGCGTCACGCGCGTCGATGTGGACCGGAATGTCTCGTCGTTTCTTGCTGATCTGCGCCCCGATGTCGCCTTCAATGCCCTTCACGGTCCTTTCGGGGAGGATGGCGCCATTCAGGGCGTCCTTGAATATCTGCAGATTCCCTACACCCATTCGGGCGTGCTGGCCTCGGCTCTGGCCATGGACAAGGGGCGTGCCAAGCATGTCGCCCAGGCCGCGGGAATTCCCGTTGCCGAGGCGCGGGTGATGAGCCGTTTCGATATCGGCAACCGTCACCCCATCGAGCCACCCTATGTCGTGAAGCCGGTTCGCGAGGGCTCGTCCTTCGGTGTGGTCATCGTCAAGGAAGACCAGTCGCATCCGCCTCAGGTCCTGTCGTCGGACGACTGGCGGTATGGCGATGAAGTCATGGTGGAGCGTTACGTCTATGGTCGCGAGCTGACCTGCGGGGTGATGGGCGACAAGGCTCTCGGCGTCACCGAAGTGGTCCCGACCGGCAATGCCTTCTACGATTACGACGCCAAGTATGCGGCGGGCGGATCGAGACACATTTTGCCGGCGCAGATTTCATCGAATGTTTACCAAAAGATCCAATCCTTTGCCCTCAAGGCGCACCAGGCGATGGGTTGCCGGGGCGTGAGTCGGTCCGACTTCCGCTACGACGACCGCTTCTCCGAGGATGGCGAGGTGATCTGGCTGGAGGTCAATACCCAGCCCGGCATGACCCCCACCTCGCTGGTGCCTGAAATGGCCGCCCATGTCGGCCTCTCGTTCGGTGATCTCGTCCGTTGGATGGTGGAGGACGCATCGTGTTCGCGTTGAGGAGCAAAGGATCCGTTGGTTCGGCCGGGCAGGCGTCCCGGGCCCATGCCGGCGCGGATGATCGCCGCGTCCTGCCGCGTCCGCTGCGCCGCGTCGTCCGCTTCACCGTCAGTCTTGCGACCGGGCGCGTCAGCATTCCCCGCCATGTCGGTACGTTCTCCACCTTCGCCTTCCTGGGCTCGGTCGCCCTCTACGGCATGTCGGTGGGCGGTCACACCGAGACCGTGGCCCAGGCCGTGACGGCATCCGCGGGCTTCGCCATCGAGGACGTTCGGGTTTCCGGCAACGACCAGACCTCTGAGATCGATATCCTTCAGCTTCTCGGGCTCGACGGCACGACGTCGCTTGTGGCGCTGGACATCGAGGCTGCGCGCAAGAAGCTCTCGGAACTGCCCTGGGTCGAATATGCCGAGGTCCGCAAGGTCTATCCGAAGACGATCGAGGTCATGCTCAAGGAGCGCCAGGCCTTCGGCATATGGCAACACGGCTCGGAACTGTCTCTGATCGAGCGCAACGGCAACATCATCGGCCCGCTGCGCGACGGCAAGTTCGCTACGCTGCCCCTGTTCGTCGGCCGCGAGGCGGAAACGAAGGCGGCAGCCTTCGAGCAGGAACTGGCCGGCTGGCCGGAGTTGAAGAACCGGGTAAGGGCCTATGTGCGCGTCGCCGGCCGCCGGTGGGATCTGCATCTGGACAACGGCATCGTGCTGAAGCTGCCCGAGCAGGGCGTACAGAAGGCGCTCGCCGTCCTGTCGCGGCTCGATGCGGAGCAGGGGATACTGGAGCGCGATATCGCCGCCGTCGATCTTCGGCTGGACGACCGCACCACCGTTCAATTGTCCCAGGGGGCGATGGCGCGGCGCATGGACGTGCTCGACGCGCGGACAAAGGCACTCAAGAAGGCGGGAGCGCAATCATGAGCCTCTTCGGTTCAGGCCATTTCCTGCCGCGTCTCAAGCCGCTGTCGTCGAAGCGCAGCCACGTCGTTACCGTTCTCGACATCGGCTCCACGAAGGTCGTCTGCATGATCGGGCGTCTGACGCCCCGCCAGGAGAGCCTTGTGCTTCCCGGCCGCACGCACAATGTCGAGATCATCGGCATCGGCCACCAGCGTTCGCGCGGCGTCAAGTCCGGCGTGATCGCAGATCTCGATGCCGCAGAGAGCGTCGTGCGGCTCGCCGTCGACGCGGCGGAGCGGATGGCCGGCCTCACCGTCGACAGCCTGATCATCAACATTTCCGCAGGCCGTCTCGCGAGCGACGTCTACACAGCGACGATCGATCTCGGCGGACAGGAGGTCGAGGGCGCCGATCTTCGCAGGGTCCTGGTGTCCGCAAGCCAGCAGTCGCAGCGGCAGGACCGGGCGATCCTCCACTCGCTCGCCACGGGCTACTCGCTCGACGGCGAGCGCGGCATCCGCGATCCGCTCGGCATGTTCGGCGACCTTCTCGGTGTCGACATGCATGTCGTCACCGCCGAGCGCGCGATGCTCAAGAACCTGGAACTCTGCGTCAACCGCGCGCACCTGTCCGTCGAGGGCATGGTCGCAACCCCCTATGCCAGCGGCCTCGCGGCTCTGGTCGACGACGAGGTGGAACTCGGCTGCGCTGCGATCGACATGGGCGGCGGCACGACGACGATCTCCGTCTTCGCCGAAGGCAAGCTCGTCCACACCGATGCGATCAGCCTCGGCGGCCATCACGTCACGACCGACCTGGCGCGCGGTCTTTCCACGCGCATCGAGGATGCCGAACGCCTGAAGGTGGTGCACGGCTCCGCGCTCGCCAACGGCGCCGACGAGCGCGACGTGATCTCCATCC
>JAEWKX010000098.1 GCA_023393575.1 Pseudomonadota bacterium | reverse complement strand
ATGCGGTCCATCACCGCCGCCTGCGGGCCGTAGAACTGGTCCGCGGCGAGCTCGGTCGTGTCGGCGATGAAGCCGTGGACGTTGATGCTGGTCTTCAGCGTGGCGGGATCGCTGCCCGCCCGCCGGGCCGCCTCGCGGTAGAGCTGGAGGAGCGGCGCAAAGCGCGGATATTCGCCCCCGATGATGGCAAGCGCGACCGGCAGGCCGAGCGCTCCGGCCCGCGCAACGGATTGCGGCGTGCCGCCGACCGCGATCCACAGCGGCAGCCTCTCCTGCAGCGGGCGCGGATAGACGCCGCGGCCGCTGATCCGCGGACGCAGCCGCCCCTCCGACCATGTCACGACCTCCTCGTCGCGGATCGCCATCAGCAGGTCGAGCTTTTCGGCGAAGAGCTGGTCGTAGTCGCCGAGGTCGTAGCCGAACAGCGGGAAGGATTCGATGAAGGAGCCGCGCCCGGCCATGATCTCCGCCCGGCCGTTCGACAGCAGGTCGACCGTCGCGAACTGCTGGAAGATCCGCACCGGCTCGTCGGACGAGAGCACCGAGACGGCACTGGGCAGCCGGATGTTCTTCGTCCTTACCGCCGCCGCAGCCAGCACGGTCGCCGGCGAGGAAACCGCATAGTCCGGCCGGTGATGCTCGCCGAGGCCGAACACGTCGAGCCCCACCTGGTCGGCGAGTTCGATCTCCTCCAGCAGGTTCTTCAGGCGCAGGGCACCCGCCGCCCTTTGTCGGGAGCATCGGGGTCGACGTCGGCGAAGGTATAGAGTCCGAGTTCCATGGCGGCATCCGTTCAGAAGCTTTTCCCGGAGATAGAGAGGCGGGGCGCGATCGGCAAATGCTATTCCATCGAACGATGCGTTCGAAATATCCGATGGCTCGCTCCCGGGGAGAGGAGATCCGTCCCCGGTTCCCGCTCCCGCCGGAAGGTTCTGCCGAGGCGACGGCATCCCGTCGTTCAAAGCCAGCCGGCTGCACCCAGCGGAGGCGCGCCGCTGCGGCTGATCGGCACCGCCGAGCCGTCCTCCAGCTCCAGCTCGCCGCTGCCGCGCCGCCACCGCGCCGACCGGATGGCATCGGCGGCCACCCACCAGGAGCGGTGGACGCGAAAACCCTCGGCGTCGCAAATCTCCTCCAGCGCATCGGAGAACCGCAGGGAGAGAAGCTCCACCCCGGCATCCGTGTGCACCCGCACGTAATGATCGTGGGCTTCGAGCGCGATCAGCCGCGCCGACCGCCGGCGCGCCGATAGCCGGCTACGCAGCGTGATCTCCGCCTCCGCCGGCGGCGCCGCAATGACGGTGTGCGTCTCGACGATCCTGTGCGGCACGCGCTGCACGAGCGCCCGCAGGCCCATGACGACGAGGCAGACGACGAAGACCTGCCAGAGAAGCCGCAGCGTGAAGGGCGACATCACAGTGTGCTCGTGCTGCAGCAGCGCGTTCATCGCCAGAAGTACGATCAGCGTCACCGGCGGCGTCATTGCGAGCGAAACCGCCGCGGTGCGCGACCAGGGCTCCGTCAGCCATCGCCGCAGCAGCGCGTCCAGCACGATGCCCACGACGCCGCCTGCCGTGATGGTCCCGAGCCAGAACAGCACGCGCGGCAGAACCGGATCCTCCGCCGTGCCGTAGGGGCCGAGCACCGCAAGTACCGCGCCGATCAGGATGAGCAGGCCGAGTTCCGAAACATGCCGCATCACGGTTTCTTGCCTCAAGGGGAAACGCAAGTCGAGCCGCGACCGTAACCGATCCGGCACCACTCGCGAAGGCCGGGCACCGTTGGCGAAATCCGGGTGGCGAAGGCTGCCCCGGCGCACCAGTCTCGCGGCGAGCAACGTCCGGAGACCGATCCATGACCGCATTCGTGCACCGCGTACCGCCGGCCGGCAAAGCCGCACACTTGCAAGCCGGCAAAGCCGCGCACTTGCAAGCCGGCAAGGCCGCGCACTTCAGGGTCGCCTGGTGGATCGCCACCCTGGCCAGCATCGCGATCGCCCTGGCCTCCTACCGCTACCTGATCGGCGTCGGTCCGATGCCGCCGAAGATCGTCGCCAATGCCTTCGCCGCGCCGTGGCTGGCGATCCACGTCGCCGGCGCCGCCACCGCCCTGCTGGTCGGATCGTTCCAGTTCGTCGGCCGGCTGCGGCAGGCGAGGCCGGCGATCCATCGCTGGACGGGTCGCGTCTATGCCGTCGCCTGCCTCGTCGGCGCCGCCTCCGGATTGGTCCTCGCGATCGGCACCACGATGGGACCGGTTGCCATGTCCGGCTTCGGCATCCTCTCGCTCGTCTGGGCGCTCACCATCGGCTACGGCTGGCAGACGGCCCGCGACCGCAGTTTCACCCGGCATCGCCGCTGGATGATACGCTCCTGGGCGCTCACGTTTGCCGCCGTCAACCTGCGGGTCTACCTGGCGATCGCCGGTGCCCTGGGCATCTCCTTCGAGGTGAGCTATCCGGTCATCTCGTTTCTCGCCTGGGTGCCGAACCTGATCCTCGCGCATATCTATCTGTCGAGGACGGCAGGCGGCCGGTCGACGTCGCCGGACGGAGGACTGGCCATCCGGCAGCAGGGCCGAATATGAATCCGGGTTCAAGGACTTCCGGGCAGGTCCGCAATCAGGCCATTAGATGGTTCAGGTGCCTTCTGAACCGTCTCACTCCCGCCCCGGCGGAGAATTGAGGCAGGATCGGAGACAATGAAGTCATTCGCATTTCCTCCGCTCAAAGATCATCGATGCCTGAAGGACGGACGGTGCGGCCATGTTCGACATCGTCTCGGAAAAACATCAGCCGGGCACAGCCTCTTCCCCCAGTCTGTCCAGTTCCTGCCGGACATGGGCAGCCTCCGCGGGCGATCGCGCCAGGG
>JAEWKX010000062.1 GCA_023393575.1 Pseudomonadota bacterium | reverse complement strand
GATATGGAGCGCGTCAATGCGATGATCCTGTCGCGGACGGGCTCCGACGTGACGATGATCCCCGAGGTCGCCAACCACCTGATCTCCTCGGGCGGCAAGCGGCTGCGGCCGATGCTGACGCTCGCAGCGGCCTCGATGTTCGGCTACGGGGGCGACGCACACGTGAAGCTCGCCACCAGCGTGGAATTCATGCATACGGCCACCCTGCTGCACGACGACGTGGTGGACGAAAGCGACCTGCGCCGCGGCAAATCGACCGCCCGCACGATCTGGGGCAACCAAGCGAGCGTGCTGGTCGGCGACTTCCTTCTCGGCCAGGCTTTCCGCATGATGGTCGACGTGGGATCGCTGGAGGCGCTGGACGTCCTCTCCACCGCCGCTTCGGTGATCGCGGAAGGCGAGGTGCTGCAGCTTTCCGTCGCCAAGAACATGGAGACGACGGAAGACGACTATCTTTCGGTCATCCGCGCAAAGACGGCCGCCCTTTTCGCTGCCGCCGCCGAAGGCGGCCCGATCATCGCCGGGACCGACAAGGCCGGCCGCAACGCGCTCAAATCCTACGGCATGAATCTCGGCCTCGCCTTCCAACTCGTCGATGACGCGCTGGATTACGGCGGAACGGCCGCTGATCTCGGCAAGAATGTCGGGGACGATTTCCGGGAGGGCAAGATCACGCTTCCGGTGATTCTCTCCTACAGGCGCGGCACGGCGGAGGAGCGAAGCTTCTGGCGCAATGCCATCGAGAACGGTGAAGGCACCGAGGAAAACCTCGAGCACGCCCTCGGCCTGATCAAGAAGTACGACGCGCTGAACGACACCCTTGGCCGGGCGATCCACTACGGCACCATTGCCCACGACGCGCTGGCCCCGTTGCCGTCGTCGCCGCACAAGGCCGCTCTCCTCGAAGTGATCGATTTCTCGATCCAGCGGGTGAATTGACCGGGCGCGCCTGCCGGAGTTTCTTGCGGTCCTGCGCCAAAAAAGCCATGCTGTTGTGAATCAATCGGAACGGGACGAGGCCCGTGGTCGCCGCGTCACGTTTAGCGAAAGGCATCTTATGCGGCACAAGTTCAATCTCTTCCTGCTCTCCGGCGCTGCGCTGGCGATGGCGCTTTCACTGTCCGGCGCGCCGCGTGCCGCGACCCCTGAGGGCAAGCCGAAGGACGAGACCGTCACGTTCGAGCCCGCCAAGGTGCAATCCTTCGCAGGCGCGTTCCTCGCCGCACGGACGGCGGATGTCGATCACGACTATCCGACGGCGATCACTCTCTACCGGAAGGCGCTGGAATTCGACGCCGCCAACCTGGAGATCCGGGAACGGTTGATGATCTCGCTGTTCCTGAACGGGGATTTCGACGAGGGACTGGCCGAGGCCGAAGCTCTCAAGGATGACGAGGCCGTCGAGCGGATCACGACCATCGTCCGGGGCCTCGATGCCATCCGCGAGGGACGATACGACGAAGCAAAGACGCTCCTGGCCTATGACGGTTCGAACGATCTCGACAAGCTGACCCACGCGCTGATCAGTGCTTGGGCGGATGTCGGTGCCGGTGGCGAGAAACAGGCCCTGCAGTCCGTGCGGGCCATGGAAGGTCCCGAGTGGTTCAAGGTCTTCACAGAATACCAGCTCGGTATGATGGCGCTCGTTGCCGGCGATGCCGAGACGGCACGGGAGCACCTGACGGCCGCCATTACCAACCAGGACGCGGTCGCGACCGCCCCCGACACGTTCATGCGCGGCGTGATGGCTCTGGCACGGCTGGAGGCTGCCGCTGGCAACAGGCAGAAGGCGCTGGACGCGATCTCCGTCGGCGACGAGATGATCAGCAATTACGCACCGCTGAAGGCCCTGCGCGAAAGCATCGAGAAGGGTGAAAAGCCTGCCCAGGAACTGTCCGACGCGACCGAAGGGGCCGCCTCCGTCCTCTTCTCCATCGGCGCTGCGCTGAACCGCCAGGGTGCCGAAGACATGGTGTCGCTCTATCTCCAGGTTTCGCATGCGCTGGATCCGGAAAGCGCCGATACGCTAATCCTGCTCGGGGGCATTGCGGAGAAGCTGGAAAAGCCGGAACGCGCCATCGGCTATTACCAACAGGTCCCGGCGGATTCACCCATGCGGCGCATCTCCGAATTGCAGCTCGGTCTCGCGCTTGCCGGCTCCGAGAAGATCGAGGAGGCCCGCGAACATCTCAAGGAGTTGATCGCCGCCGACCCCTCCGACATCCGCAGCTATCTCGCCTATGGCAGCGTTCTCTCCGATGCCAAGGACTATGCCGAGATGGCCGCGAACTACGACAAGGCCGTCGAGGTGATAGGCCCGGTTCCGAAGCAGGCCGACTGGACCATCTTCTTCCAGCGCGGCATCGCCTACGAACGGCTGAAGAAATGGGAGCAGGCCGAGCCGAACTTCAAGAAGGCGCTGGAACTCAATCCCGAACAGCCACAGGTGCTGAACTACCTCGGCTATTCCTGGGTGGACATGAACCGGAACCTCGAGGACGGTCTCGACATGATCCGGCGTGCCGTCGAACTTCGCCCGGACGACGGCTATATCGTCGATTCGCTCGGCTGGGCCTATTACCGCATGGGCCGCTTCGAGGAGGCAGTGACGGAACTGGAGCGTGCCGTGCAGCTTCGCGCCGGCGACGCGACGATCAACGACCACCTCGGCGACGCCTACTGGCGGGTCAGCCGCAAGCTCGAGGCGGTCTATCAATGGAACCGGGCGCTCATTTCCGAGGGCGAGGACGTCAACCGGGAACAGATCAAGGAAAAGATCGAGAAGGGGCTTCCGCCGCTCGATCCGACCGCGACGACCGCCAAGAACGGAACGGTAGAGCCGGAGTTGCCTGCGCCACCCCCGGCGGCGGAACCGGACAAGAAATCCTGAGTTGATGCCTGCCGAAAAGGCACTGCGCATGGCGAAGGCCGATACCGGGGTGGAGACACTGATCGAGCTCGCACGGGCGAAAATCAATCTGGCGCTTCATGTCGTCGGACAGCGGCCGGACGGATACCATCTGCTCGAAAGTCTCGTGACCTTCGCCGACATCGGCGACCGGCTGACGTTCACATTCTCTGATCGGGATCGGCTGACGATTTCCGGACCGTTTTCGGCCGGCATTGCGCCCGGCGCAACCAACCTGGTGACGCGGGCGCGCGACGGTCTCCGTCTCCTGCTGG
>JAEWKX010000016.1 GCA_023393575.1 Pseudomonadota bacterium | reverse complement strand
GCATTGGATACTGCCGGTGCACCTCGGCGATGGCTTCCATCACCTCGTCCGTCAGGTTCACGTCCTTCGCCGCTATCGCCGTCTTCAGCTGGTCCATGGAGGTGGCGCCGATGATGACCGAGGCCATGAAGGGGCGGCTGAGACAGAAGGCGAGCGACATCTGGGCAAGATCGAGCGCGTGTCTGCGGGCGATCTCCCGATATGCCTTCACCGCCGGCTCCTGCAGCGGCTGAAGGCGGCCGCCGAGGTCGCCGTTGATGGTGGCGCGCGATCCTTCCGGGCGGGTGCCGCCGATATATTTTCCGGTCAGCAGGCCGGCGGCGAGCGGCGAATAGGCGAGCAGTCCGACATCCTCGTGATGTGCGGCCTCCGCGAGATCCAGGTCGAATTGCCGGTAGAGAAGGTTGTACTCGTTCTGGATCGATGCGACGCGCGGCAGACTCTTTTCGTCCGAAAGCCGGAGATATTTCAGCGTACCCCAGGCGCTTTCGTTGGAGAGACCTATGGCGCGGATCTTCCCTTCCTTCACGAGGTCACCGAGTGTCGAAAGGATTTCGTCGATCTCCGCCGCCGCCTTGGCGCGATCCTGTCGCGAGGCGTCGAAGCTCCAGCATTGACGGAAGTGATAGCTGCCCCGGTTCGGCCAGTGGATCTGGGTGTGGTGGTCATGATCGGTGTGCAGCCGGCCGAGGCTCGCCTCCAGTGCTTGCCGGACGCTTGGACCGTCGAGTTCACGGCCATTCCTGATATGCGGGCGCCCGCTGCCGGCGACCTTCGTCGCCAGCACGATGTCGCCCCGCCGCCCGCTCTTCTTCAGCCACGTCCCGATGAACTCTTCGGTCCGGCCGTAGGTCTCGGCACTGACCGGTGTGGTCGGGTAGAGTTCCGCCGTATCGAAGAAGTTGATGCCGGCATCGATGGCATGGTCCATCTGCGCATGGGCTTCCGCCTCGCTGTTCTGCGAGCCCCAGGTCATGGTGCCGAGGCAGATCTCCGACACGGAGATATCCGTGCGTCCCAATGTCTTGAATTTCATGAAGTCGGTCCCGTCTTGGAAGGTGTCCGGAGTTTATGCAGGATTCGCAGGCGCGCAACCCGGCATATCAATGGCCGGGCTCCACTCTCTTCGCCTGCTTTGCCGCCTTTGCCTTGACTCGCGCAACGGGAACGTCAATTGGAAGTCAAAAACATAGGGAAGGAAATCATCCCATGAGCATCGCATTTACGTTTCCGGGGCAGGGAAGCCAGTCCGTCGGCATGGGCAAGGATCTTGCCGACGCCTTTCCCGAGGCTCGCGCGGTCTTTCAGGAGGTCGACGACGCGCTAGGCCAGAAGCTCTCCGACATTATCTGGAGCGGTCCGGAGGAGACGCTGACGCTGACGGCGAATGCCCAGCCGGCCCTGATGGCCGTCTCGATGGCCGCCATCCGGGTCATGGAGGCGCGCGGGCTCAAGCTTGCGGAGAAGGTTTCCTTTGTCGCCGGACATTCGCTCGGTGAATATTCCGCGCTCTGCGCCGCCGGCACGTTCTCGATCGCCGACACGGCCCGTCTCCTGCGTATCCGCGGGGATGCGATGCAGTCCGCCGTTCCGGTGGGCGAGGGGGCCATGGCTGCGATCATCGGCCTGGAGCACGGCGACGTCGAGGCGGTCTGCCGCGATGCATCGGCTGCCGGCGTCTGCCAGATCGCCAACGACAATGGCGGCGGCCAGCTCGTCATCTCCGGTTCCAGGTCGGCGGTCGAGAAGGCTGCCGCGCTTGCCACGGAGAAAGGCGCCAAGCGGGCGATCATGCTGCCGGTGTCCGCTCCGTTCCATTCCGCTCTCATGTCTCCGGCGGCCGATGCCATGCGTCACGCGCTCGCTCAGGTGGAGAAGCGGGATCCGGTCGTGCCGGTGGTCGCCAATGTCCGCGCCGCGCCGGTAAAGGATGCCGGCGAGATCGCCGACCTTCTGGTCAGCCAGGTGACGGGCCAGGTTCGTTGGCGCGAGACCGTGGAATGGTTCGCCGCCAACGGCGTGACCGAGCTTTACGAGATCGGCGCGGGCAAGGTGTTGACCGGGCTTGCCCGCCGCATCGACAAGACGGTGTCGGGCACGGCGATCAACACGCCGGCCGATATCGAGACTGCGTTGAACGCCATTCTCGCCTGACCAATTCAAAGGGGATATGACCATGTTTGATCTGACCGGCCGCAAGGCACTGGTGACCGGCGCGACCGGCGGCCTTGGCGAAGAGATCGCCCGCGTGCTCCATAGGCAGGGCGCGACTGTCGGACTGCACGGCACGCGCGTTGAGAAGCTGGAAGCTCTTGCCGCCGAACTGGGCGATCGCGTCAAGGTTTTCCCAGCCAATCTCTCGGACCGTGCCGAGGTAAAGGCGCTGGGCGAGAAGGCGGAAGCCGAGCTCGAGGGGGTCGATATCCTCGTCAACAATGCCGGCATCACCAAGGATGGGCTCTTCGTGCGCATGAGCGACGAGGACTGGGATAACGTGCTGGAGGGCAACCTGACCTCCATGTTCCGCCTGACGCGGGAGCTGACGCATCCGATGATGCGCCGCCGCTTCGGTCGCATCATCAACATCACCTCCGTCGTCGCCGTGACCGGCAACCCCGGCCAGGCGAACTACTGCGCCTCCAAGGCCGGCATGATCGGCTTCTCCAAGTCGCTCGCGCAGGAGATCGCGACCCGCAACGTCACCGTCATCTGCGTCGCGCCCGGTTTCATCGA
Organism: Pseudomonadota bacterium; assembly: GCA_023393575.1. Classification (GTDB taxonomy): domain Bacteria; phylum Pseudomonadota; class Alphaproteobacteria; order Rhizobiales; family Rhizobiaceae; genus Neorhizobium. The sequence continues at coordinate 136 of JAEWKX010000016.1, read as the reverse complement.
GAGCGCCATGACCGGCAAGCTGAACGACAAGCAGAAGGACGCGATCATGGGAGCGGTCCCGATGAAGCGCATGGGCACGGGCGCCGAAGTCGCCTCGGCCGTTGCCTATCTTGCTTCCAACGAAGCAGCCTACATG
>JAEWKX010000295.1 GCA_023393575.1 Pseudomonadota bacterium | reverse complement strand
GGCCGCGACCGAACCGGCGGCGCTTGCCGCCACGACCGGCGTAAATCCCCACCGCCTGCGGAAGGCGAGCACCATGCCCAGGAAATAGACCGGAAGCAGGATGTCGATGCCGATGGCGGTCGGATCGCCGATCATCTTGCCGAACCAGGCGCCGATCATCGTGGAGATGCTCCAGCTGACGTAGATCACCATTCCGGAGCCGAGATACCAGGAAAAGCTGACACCTTCGCCGCTTTCCCCCCGCCTGACGCCCTCGGCGAACTGGGGATCCACGAGCAGGAAGAAGGCCAGGAACTTCTGCAGCGGGGAATAGTGGCGGATGTATTTGGCGAGCGCAGCCGAATAGAGGATGTGCCGGAAATTGACGGCGAAGACCGAAAGCACCACCAGCCAGAGCTCGACGCGCTGCCCGAAGAGCTCGATCCCCACCAGTTGGCTGGCGCCGGCATAGACCGTGGCGCTCATCAGCAGCGTCTCGAGGAAGCTCAGGCCGTTGTCCACCGCGATAGCGCCGAAGAGGACGCCGAAGGGAGCCGAAGACAGGGCAATGATCAGGCCGCCCCGAAGGCCTTCTTTGACGTCGCTGCGATTCATGGGATTTTTCCTGCTTCCGTGCAGCCTTACGGGCGGGGAGAGCAGGGCGCAATTCAATTAGGCTTATGAATGCATCGATTTTGCTGAAGCTTGGGTCGCGACGCGTCAGTCCCTGAAGATCTGCCTGCTCTTGACGATGCCGATGCCCTTTGCCCGCATTTCCTCGTACGCCGCTCTGATCCCCCTGGGGTCGATGCCCCGGCTTGCATCCTCGATGAAGCAGATCTGCACGCCCGGCAGCATCTCCACTGCGTCCAGGGCCGAGAACTTCACGCAATAGTCGGTGGCGAGGCCGCAGATGTCGAGCTCGTTGATCTGCTGCGCGCGCAGATAGCCGGCGAGGCCCGTGACTGCGGCCCTGTCGTTGTCGCGGAAGGCGGAATAGCTGTCTATCGCCGGGTTCTCGCCCTTCTGCTGGATGTAGTCGATCTCGTCGATCTTGAGGTCCGGATGAAATTCTGCGTCGGGAGTTCCCTGCACGCAATGATCCGGCCACATCATCTGCGGCCGGCCGCAGAGTTCGCCCATCTCGAAAGGCTGCCTTCCCGGATGCTGCGAGGCGAAGCTGCCGTGGTCGGCCGGGTGCCAGTCCTGCGAGGCGACGATCACGTCATAGCCGCCTTCCTCGATGAGCCGGTTGGCGACCGGTACGACCTTGTCCCCCTCCGGAACCGCAAGGTTCCCGCCGGGGCAGAAGCCGTTCTGGATGTCGACCAGCAGCAGCGCCTTCATCGGTAATTCCTCCTTCCACGTCTTTCGCCGATTAAACACCGAGTACTGGTGGTCGAACAACCCTTCGGCGGTTCATGCGGCGGAAAAGTCGGGTCGATGGGCAATACGGCGGGGCCAGGAGGGGCACGAAGCAGCGGATCTTCGCCGCGACATGGCCGTTGTCGGGGTAGACGACATGCACCGGGGATATGTCGAGCGACCGATCGTTGAGGACCGGGGCGAGGCGTCCGGCCCGGATGTCGCCGCCGTACGGGAAAGGCGGCAGACGCATGATGCCGGCGCCTTTCATCGCTGCGGGTCGGGAGCACGAGGCCCCGCTCGGTCCAGTCCCGCCGACGCCCGCTCGAGCGGCCCCCTGACCGTAAACAGGCGTTCCCTTCGATGCGCCGGCGGTGGAAACATAATCCACCTCCGCTCCGCAGGGCGAAGGAACGTTTCTGGCAAGGGCGGGACGGGTCCTTTAAAAATCGGACAAATCTCGGAGTATCCCAAATGTCCGTCACCTCCTCGTCCATCCGGCCCCGCGCCGACACTGCTTCGCCGATCGGCGTGCCGGGGCTTGCCGCCCTGGTCGTGCTCGTCGCCGGCACGCTGGCGCTCGGCTCCGCCTACGGCCCCGCGCATGGCGCGCTCTTCCTCGTCGGCGGCGCGCTCGGCATCTCCCTCTACCACGCTGCCTTCGGCTTCACCTCCGCCTGGCGGGTCTTCATCGCCGAAGGGCGCGGCAGGGGGCTTCGGGTGCAGATGATCCTGCTCGCGCTGACCGTCGTCCTGTTCTTCCCCTTCCTCGCGTCCGGCACGTTGTTCGGCAGCGAGGTGCGCGGCCTCGTCTCCCCGGCCGGCACCGGCGTTCTCGTCGGCGCCTTCATGTTCGGCGTGGGCATGCAGCTCGGCGGCGGCTGCGCGTCGGGCACGCTGTTCACCGCCGGCGGCGGCAATGCACGCATGCTGGTGACCCTGTTCTTCTTCATCGTCGGCTCCGTCCTCGCCACCATCCATTTCGACTGGTGGGCGAGCCTGCCGTCACTGCCGCCGACCACGCTCGTCAGCCTGGGTCCGGTAGCCGGCATCGCGGTCTCTCTGGCGATCTTCGCGGCGATCGCCGCCCTGACCGTCGCCCTGGAGAAGAAGCGTCACGGCGCGCTCGAGCAGCCGCCGGCGTCTCCTCGCCACGGCCTTGCGCGCTATCTGCGCGGCCCCTGGCCGCTGGTTGCCGGTGCGGTGGCGCTGGCGCTTCTCAACTTCGCGACCTTGGCGCTCGCCGGCCGCCCGTGGGGTATTACCTCGGCCTTCGCGCTCTGGGGTGCGAAGGGCGCACAGCTCGTCGGCATCGATCCCACCGCATGGGCCTACTGGCAGACGCCGGCCAATGCCCAGGCACTCGCCGGAAGCGTCTTCGCCGACGTCACCTCGGTGATGGACTTCGGCATCGTCGCCGGCGCCATGCTCGCCGCCGCCCTTGCCGGCCGCTTCGCGCCGAGCCTCGATATTCCGCTGCGTTCGATCCTGGCGGCGGTGGTCGGGGGGCTGCTGCTCGGCTACGGCGCCCGCATTGCCTATGGCTGCAACATCGGCGCGTATTTCTCCGGCATCTCGTCCGGCAGCCTGCACGGCTATCTCTGGGCCGTCGCCGCCTTTGCCGGCAATATCCTCGGAGTCAGGCTGCGCCCCTGGTTCTTCATGGAACGCAGTGCCGTCCGCCGCATCGACGGCTGAACCAACCTTCCCTCCCGCGCCACCATGTGGTGCGGGAGGACCGCTTTTCCGACCCCCGCCACCTCTGCGCCACATTCCCGCTAAACTTCCGGCAGCTTTGCTCACTAAAGGCGGAAGCATCAATTCGGGGTGGGGCGTAAAGATATTGGTTACCATATTTCGTCATTCTCTAATCCAGTCGCCGGACGGCATGAAGGCTTCGGGCCGCCGTTCAACGGAAGTGGACTTGGTCGCGCTTGCGGCTTTGGCAGAATGACTGGGTAACGAGTATCATGGCGCTAGAGATCGACACGTTCGACAACAACGCATTTCCTTCCCCAAAGCCATCGCGGCGCCGCAAACGTCCATCCCGCCTCGCCTTCGCCGGCAGGATGATCCTTGCGACTGCCGCCCTCGGTGGTATCTGGATGTTTGCCGCGACGACCACCGTCAGCAGCTTCGCCCCGTCCTTTTCCGCGCAGGAGAAGCCCGAGTTTTCGATCGCCCTGTCGCTGAAGCCTCCGGTCGCGCCGCAGGCCGCCGCACCGCTGACGCCGCGTGAGATCGCGCTGAAGATCAACAAGTTCGAACGCCTCTACCGGCAGCCGGTCGCCCCGAAGGCGAAGCGGCTCGATGGCGCGCAGCTCGCGGCCGTCCTGTCGCAGCGTCCGGCGAGCGACGCCGTCGCGACGAGCCTCGGCGTTGCCCTGGCTTCCGCCGCGGAAGAGGAGAAGTTTCAGGCGCTCGCCGCGCTTCGTCCCGAGACAGACGTGGTCAAGCGGATGCTCGGCGAGGCAATGGACCAGACGGTGGCGCTTGCGCCGCGCATGGAGCTTCCCGAGGCCGCGGTCATAACGGCCTCCATTCCGTCGGATGCGACGGAGGACGGGCTCTCCGACGAGGGCGCCGTCGAACTTGCCGCCATCGAGGCGGAGGAGGCCGGCCGCACCACCGAATTTGCGGCGCTGATGGACGATACGCTGCCGGAGGAAGGTCCGCTTCCCACCGCCCGGCCCGAAACCGCCGTCAAGGCGCTCGAAGCTCTCGCGGCCGCCAAGCTCACCAAGCCGGGCCGGGTGCCGGCCGAGGAGGCGGATGAGCCTGCCTCGACCGTTCTCGCCTATGCCAAGCCCGACAATCCGATGAAGTCGTTGCCCAAGGTGACGCCGCTGCCGGATCCGGGCACCAAGAGAGTGGCGATCTACGACATCACCAACGGCGTGGTTCACATGCCGAACGGCACGAGGCTCGAAGCCCATTCCGGCATCGGCAAGATGCGCGACAATCCGAAATACACCCATGTGAAGATGAAGGGCCCGACGCCGCCCGGTACCTACAAGCTCTCCATGCGCGAAAAGCCTTTCCACGGGGTCGCCGCCATCCGGCTCACCTCCGTCGACGGAAAGCACCCGCAGGGCCGCACCGGGCTTTTGGCGCACACCTATCTCCTGCGTTCCGCCCCCGGCGATTCGCACGGCTGCGTCGCCTTCAAGAACTACGACAAGTTCCTGGCCGCCTTCCGCCGTGGCGAGATCACCCATATGGTGATCGTGCCGGAATACAACGGCCGCCTACCCGGCAAGAGCAACAACCTGCTGGTCAAGCTGTTCGGCGGCAAGGACGCCTAACCGAGAAGGTCCCGGGCTGTCCGCATCAAGATGCGGGCGCCGAGCGGGATCAGGTCGTCGGGATAGTCGTAGTCGGGATTGTGCAGGGCCGGGTATTCTTCGCCGGCGCCGAGATAGAACATCGCCGACCGGGACACCGCACCGAAGCGGCCAAAATCCTCCGACGCCCGCAGCGCTTCGCCAGGCTCGTGGAAAACACCCTCCGCATCGAGTGCACCTCGCAGGAGGTGGACGGCCTCCGGGGCGTTGTCGCAATGGCTGAAGATCTCGTGGTAGCTCGTCTCCAGCTTCAGTTCCCCGGTTTCCGCAGCTCCCTTCGCCAAGTGCTCCGCCGCATCCACAAGCGCCTGCATCTGGTCGTCGGTCGTCGTGCGCAGCGTTACCCACAGTTCCGCATGGGCGGGAGCGATGCCGAAGGCGGCCTCGCCCATGCGCACGTGGCCGACGGTGGCAAGCACGAGGTCGCCCCCGGCGACCGTTCCGCGTGAAAGGTCCGTCAGCGCCGGCATCAGCGAGGCGATCGCCCGCATCGGCGAAATGCCCGTTTCCGGCGCCGAGGCATGCGCGGTCTTTCCCGTCAGCATGATCTTCATGCCCCGCGAGGCGCAGTTGGCGATACCTTCCTTCAGCCAGACATGGCCGAAGGCAAGCCCCGGCAGGTTGTGCAGCGAGAAGGAATAGTCCGGCCGGATCTCCGCGAACCGTTCGTCGGCGATCACCGCTGCCGCACCGGCGCCGGTCTCTTCCGCCGGCTGGAACATAAGTACGATGCGGCCCCGCTTCGGACGCTGCTTCGCGAAACCCCGTGCAAGTGCTGCAACCGTCGCCGTGTGCCCGTCATGGCCGCACATATGGCCCTTGCCCGGCAGGCGCGAGCGATGCGGCAGGTCCGAGATTTCCTCGATCGGCAGCGCGTCGAGTTCGCAGCGGCAGAGCACCGTCGGCCCGTCTTCGGCGCCTTCGAAGACCGCCGCCACGCCCGTGCCGCCAAGTCCGGAAATCACGCGGTCCGGCATGGTTTCCGCGAGGAAGGCCTGCACCTCCGCCGCCGTCGCCACTTCCTCGCCGGAGATTTCCGGCATGGCATGCAGCTTGCGCCGCCAGGCGGTGAGTTCAACGACGTCCCGGTTGGTCAGAAACATGGGCGGCCCCTTCGCTTTGATCTGCACGAGAAGACCTAGCCCGCGGGCGGCGGGCACGCAACGCTTCCGCGGCCCGCCGTCGATTGCCCGGTGGCCGCTTCGTGCCCGCTTAGTGATTGAGCGAAACGAGCATGTCGAACATGTCCTTCACCTTGCCGTTCTCGGCGGCGTAGCGCAGCGGTTTGCAGCGCTCGACGATCACTTCCTCCGCGTCCGGCTGGTGGGTGAGGATCTCGATGACTTCGGCGATGAATTCATCGAGCGGCATGGCGTTCGGGTCGCTGGCCTGCCGCTCGCCCATCAGGGAGGTGCGGACATAGGGCGGCGCGATCTCGATCACCCGCACGGACGTGTCCTTCAACTGGTGACGGATGGCCATGGAATAGGCGTGGATCGCCGACTTGGTGGCGGAATAGGTCGGCGTCGAGGCCAGCGGCACGAAGGCAAGGCCGGAGGAAACGGTCAGCAACGCCGCATCCTTCTGCCGGACCAGATGCGGCAGCAGTGCCGCAGTCAGGCGGATCGGGCCGAGCAGGTTGGTGACGATCGTCTCTTCCGCAGTCGCCAGGTAATCCGGCGCCTCCGCCAGCCGCTCGTGCTTCATGATGCCGGCGCTGTGGATCACGGCGTTGAGGTCCGGGTGATCGCGCACCAGCCGCTCTGGGAAAGCCCGGATGCCCTCCGCATCGCCCATGTCGAGCGTCATCCCGACGATGCCGGGATTGGCAGCGGAGACCTCGTCCAGTGTTTCTTGCCGGCGGCCGGTGATGATCACCTTGTTTCCGAGCCGGTGGAAGGCTTCCGCCAACCCGCGGCCGATGCCGGAATTGCCGCCGGTGACGAGGATGGTGTTGCCCGTGGTCTTCATGCTTGTCTCCTCTTGGGTTGCAGGAGGTCAAGATATGGCTCATGCTTTCCTTCAGGAAGAAGGCACCCGAAAGTTCTATAGTTACAAAAAGGAGAGTGTCTGTGTTGCAAGCAGATCCGGTTGAAAAAACTCATGCCGGTCGCGGAATTCCCGATGAGATAGACCCGGCGATCGAGGAACTGGTCCGAGGTATCATCGGCCAGGTAGCGGACAAGTGGACCATGCTCATCCTCGAAACGCTGGAGGAGCACGGAACGCTCCGCTTCACCGAAGTCGGGCGCCATGTCGGCGGTATCAGCCAGAAGATGCTGACGAAGACGCTGCGCGACATGGAGCGTGACGGCCTGGTTTCCCGCACCGTCCACCCGGTCATCCCGCCGCACGTGGATTATACGCTGACCGATCTCGGCCGCAGCCTCGGAGAAGCCTTCTGCGGCGTGTGGCTGTGGGCGGAAAAGCACCACGCAACCATCGAGAAAGCGCGTGCGGCGTTCAAGGCGCGGGAAGGGCGGGGCTAGGCAGCCGTCACCGAGCGGTCGTTGCGTAGCGGTTGCCACATGGAGATGTTTCGCTCCCCGTCGAGCAGGTCCGGCAGCGCCGCATGCCATTCCTCGCGGTAAGGCCGGGCAAGCTGCACGGCAAGCACATCCTCGTGGCTCTGCCATGTCTCATGCAGCAGGAAGCGGTTCTCGTTCTCCGGATGGACATGCAGCGTCGCGGTCACGAACGTCGTCTCATGGCGCATGGCATCCAGCACGCCGTTCAGCAATGCCAGGAAGCGCTCGCGCTCCTCCGGCTTCACGTCGCATTCGATCAGGTAGGTGACGCTCATCGGGTGCTCTCCTTGTCCTGTTGCATCAATGCCGCCCGCGTTTCCGCGTCGGCGGGATAGAAGCATTCCAGCGCCAGTTCCGAGAGGGTGACGCTGGTGGCGGTGCTGAAGACCGTGGTGGTGGAGATGAACCGCAGCCGCCCGCTGCCCGGCATCCGCAGTTCCAGCGGCACGGCGAGCAGCGGATGTGAGCGGCTCTCGCGTGGCACCGGGGGCGCCGGGTAGGCGCAAAGCTCGTCGTGAAGTTCGGCCAGGAAGAGATCGCCCGAACTCTCCATCTGCGCCCGCAGCCGCTCCAGAACGTGATGGCGCCACTCCGCGAGGTTCGCGATCCGGGAGGCAAGCCCCAGCGGATGCAGGCTCAGCCGCAGCACGTTGAGCGGTGGGGCGAGCATCGCCGGATCGATGTTCTCGAACAGCGCCGTCGCCGCCGCGTTCGCCTGCAGCAGCGTCCAGCGGCCGTCGACGGCGATGGCCGGGAAGGGCAGGTGGCCGGTCAGGATCTCCTCCACCGTCTGCCGCATCTGCGCCAGTTCCGGCGCGTCGAAGACGGCCTCCGCATGGGCGGGCGCATAGCCGGCGGCCACCATCAGGC
>JAEWKX010000293.1 GCA_023393575.1 Pseudomonadota bacterium | reverse complement strand
CAGCTGGCTTGCGCACGGGGCACTTCTTTCCGGCCTCTGGACCGACAACCAGATGCGCTACGACCGGATGATCGCCAGCCGGCGCCCAACCATCAATGCCCTCTTCCGCCAGGCCGGATGGCGGACGACGGCGATCATGCCCGCCATAACGATGGCTTGGCCGGAGAGCGCGTATTTCGGCTATGATCGCGTCCGCGATGCGGACGGGCTCGGTTACCGCGGCAAGCCGTTCAACTGGGTGACGATGCCCGACCAGTATACACTGTCGGCTTTCGAGCGGCTGGAACGGTCCGGAAAGGATGGCCCCGTGATGGCACAGATCGCGTTGATTTCCAGCCATGCGCCGTGGACCCCCGTGCCGACGCTGGTCGACTGGAACGATGTCGGGGACGGCAGCATATTTGACGGACAGGCGATCGCCGGGGAGACGCCGGCTGTAGTCTGGTCCGACCCGGACCGCGTCCGGCAGCATTACCTTGCATGCCTCGAATATGTGCTCGAAACGCTATCGTCCTACCTAAGGCGCCATGGCAGGAACACGCTGGCGGTCGTCGTCGGGGATCACCAGCCGGCTGCCATCATCACCGGCGAGGGTGCCTCCCGTGACGTTCCGGTCCACATCATCGGCCCGCCGGCAGCCATCGAGCATACAGCCTCGTGGAACTGGCGGCGGGGCATGATCCCTGGCGAGGATCGGTCACCGCTCCCGATGAATGCATTCCGGGAGCTTTTTGTCCGGACATTCAGCGGAAGCGGCTGAACCTCAAACCGGCTCGCGACGGCCGGTCTCGGCCGAGCGCAACAGGGCGTCTATCAGGCGGTGGACCTTGAGTGCTTCCCTCCCGCTGACCCTTGGCGGCCTGCCTTGCTCGACCGCATCGATGAAATCCTCGATCACCGCTCGATGATGCATGTGGGAGAAAGCCATGGGATCCGCGCCGGCGCCGCCACCGAGTTCTCCATCATCGAGTTCGATGTCGGATCCGTCGTGAAACCTTGCCGTGAGCGTTGCGCCTTCGATCCGCGCCACGCCCTTCGTTCCGATCACTTCGATGGAGTCGGGAACGCCGGGATACGCGCAGGTGGTGGCCCCCACCGTGCCTATCGCACCGTTCTCGAAACGCACCGCCCCGGCCACAAGGTCTTCCGTTTCCATCCGATGGACGGGGGTCGTCACAGCGTAAGCGATCGCCTCGACGGGCAGACCGGCCACCGAAATCAGAAGGTCGAGCGTGTGGATCCCCTGGGTCAGGAGAACTCCGCCGCCATCCCTCGCCCTCGTTCCGCGGCCCGGCTGGTCGTAGTAGCTCTGAGGCCGCCAGTTGGAAAGCTTGGCGGATGCGCTCACCACATCCCCGAGCCTGCCATCCGAGACCATCTGGGAGAGGGCGACGCTCACGGGCCTGAACCTGTGCTGCAGCACGACACCCAGGACCACACCCGCCTTCTCGGCGGCCTGGACCAGGGCACCGGCATTATGAGTTGATACGTCGAGCGGCTTCTCAAGCAGCACGTGCTTGCCGGAAGCGACGGCCCGTTCCACGAGATCGCGATGGGTATTGGGCGGCGTCAGGATAAGAACCGCGTCTATCGAGGTATCGGCGAAGATCTTGTCGATATCGTCGACCACCGGCGTGGCCCACGCCTTCGCAAATGCGTCGCGCCGCGCGGGCGTGGGACTGAACGCCGCTGCGACCTGAACCCTTTCTCCAAGATCCAATAGGCTCCGCGCGTGCGGTGCAGACGCCATTCCCAGCCCGATAATCCCTATCCGCATTCCGTCCCATCCTCCGCGATTCTCAAGTCATCATACAAGATACGTATTTTTGTATGTTGACATACCGACCCTTGGTGTTCTAGCGATTTTCACCAGCCGAAGGAGGAGCGGCTATCGGAATGATCTCACTTGTACATGCTGACGTCCTGTTTCCTGCCGACGCGACAGTCAGGCCCATTGCACGCGCACTCTACCAGACGATCGCGGATCTACCCATCATCAGCCCGCACGGTCATACGGACCCACGCTGGTACGCCCTCGATGAAGCCTTTTCCGATCCCGCGCAACTGCTGATCGTCCCCGATCACTACATCTTCCGCATGCTTTTCAGTCAAGGCGTCGCTTTGGAGGATCTTGGCGTCCGGCGGCTCGACGGCACTCCGGTACAAACCGACGGCCGTAAGATCTGGAAGGTCTTTGCGCAGAACTACCACCTCTTCCGCGGAACGCCGACCCGCCTCTGGATGGACTACGTCCTCTCCTCGCTGTTCCACATCCACGAGCCTCTCGGGCCGGATACGGCGGACAGCAGCTACGAGCAGATCGCGGACAAGCTGCACCAGCCGGAATACCGGCCGCGGGCGCTGTTCAAGCGGTTCAACATCGAAGTGATCGCAACCACGGAAGGGGCGCTGGACGACCTCCGCTGGCACAGGATGATCCGGGAAAGCGGCTGGGACGGGCGCGTCGTCACCGCCTATCGTCCGGATGCCGTGGTCGATCCGGATTTCGAAGGCTTCTCCGCCAATCTCGACCAACTGGGCGAACTGACGGGCGAGGATACGGGCAGCTGGTCGGGCTACCTCGCCGCCCATCGCAAGCGCCGGGAATACTTCAAGTCCTTCGGTGCCACCTCGTCCGACCACGGCCACGCTACCGCCGACACGGCCAATCTCTCGCCATCGGAAGCAACCGCCCTCTTTGACCGGGTGCGCAGCGGCAAGGCTGACGCCGCCGATCGCCGCCTGTTTCGCGGCCAGATGCTGACCGAAATGGCAAGGATGAGCCTTGACGACGGTCTCGTCCTGCAGATCCATCCGGGCTCCTGGCGCAATCATTCGCCGGCCATGATGGCACGCCACGGGCGAGACATGGGTTTAGACATCCCGACCCGCACCGATTACGTCAGCGCGCTGAAGCCGTTGCTGGACGCCGTCGGGCTGGAGAAGGATCTCACCGTCGTTCTCTTTACCTTGGACGAGACCTCCTACGCCCGTGAACTGGCACCGCTTGCAGGGGTCTACCCGGCCCTCAAGCTCGGTCCCGCCTGGTGGTTTCATGACAGTCCGGAAGGGATGCGCCGTTTCCGCGAGATGACGACGGAGACCGCCGGTTTCTACAACACGGTAGGCTTCAACGACGACACGCGCGCTTTCCCGTCGATACCGGCGCGCCACGACATTGCACGGCGAGTGGACTGCGCCTTCCTGGCGCGCCTTGTCGCCGAACACAGGTTGAGGGAGGAGGAAGCCTTCGATCTGGCCAAGGAGCTTGCCTATACGCTGGCAAAGAAGGCGTATCGGCTTTGACTGGCGCGTAGGGCGCCGACACAAACGGGAGGAGACATCATGTTGCATTTTGGAAAGGTAGCTGCCGCCTTCACGGTCGCAGCAACGCTGTTTGCGAGCACAGCGCTGGCGCAGACGGTCTTGAAGTCATCAGACACGCACCCGGACGGATACCCGACCGTTGAAGGCGTGAAATATTTCGGCGAGCTGATCAAGGAGCGAACCGAGGGTCGTTACGAGGTAGAAGTCTACCACTCCGCCCAGCTGGGTGAGGAAAAGGACACGATCGAACAGGTCCGCTCCGGCGTTCTTGAACTCAACCGTGTCTCCATGGCGCCTTTCAACGGCACGGTGAAGGAATCGATCGTTCCAGCCCTGCCCTACCTCTTCCGTTCGGAAGAACACATGCACAAGGTCATGGACGGCCCGATCGGCGATCAGATCAAGACCGCCTTCGAGGGAGCCGGCCTGGTAGTCCTGGCCTTCTACGACGCAGGTTCACGCTCGTTCTACAACAGGACGAAGCCCATCAACACCGTTGAGGACATGAAGGGCCTGAAGTTCCGCGTCATCCAGTCGGACATCTTCGTCGACATGGTCGCTGCACTTGGCGCAAACGCAACGCCGATGCCCTACGGCGAAGTTTACTCCTCGATCGAAACCGGCGTCATCGACGGGGCGGAGAATAACTTCCCGAGCTACGACACGGCCAAGCACTACGAAGTGGCTAAGCACTTCTCGCTCGACGAGCACACCATCCTTCCGTAAGTCTTCGTGATGAACAAGGCTGCCTTCGACCAGCTGACGCCTGAGGACCAGGAAATCTTCCGCCAGGCCGGAAAAGACAGCATCGCCAAGCAGCGCGAACTCTGGGCGGCCAAGGTAAGCGAGTCCCGCAAGATCGTGGAAGAGGCGGGTGCGCAGATCACGACGCCGGAGAAACAGGGCTTCATCGATGCCATGGCACCAGTTTACGCCAAGCACGTGACAGATCCTGTGCTCGTCAAGATGGTCGAAGACATCAAGGCTGTTCAGTAACAGCCAAAGAGGACGGTTGTTCTTCGACCGTCCTCTTCTATCCGGCAGGCACTCCTGCCGACAAAACTGCACTCCGGTGAATTAGCATAAGAGCGCACCATGTCCGATCCTCTCAAAGC
>JAEWKX010000278.1 GCA_023393575.1 Pseudomonadota bacterium | reverse complement strand
CGCTGTTCTTCACGCTCTTTGGCATTATTGCCCTTCTGCCCCCGTTTATCTTCCTGTTCAGTTTCGATGCACGGATAGCAGGAGTGCCGATCGAAGCCGTCTATATCTTCGTCATGTGGATCGTTCTCGTGGCTGGAGGCCGCTGGTTCAGCCGCACGTTGCCGCACGATCCCCCATCCACGGACAAACCCACGGACCGGCGGACATGACGTTGACAGCCGACCTCGTCATTGCCACAGCAGTCGGCTATGTCGGCCTGCTCTTCATCGTTGCATTCCTTGGCGATCGGCACACACGCCAAACGGAGAGCGGTTTTCTGCGATCCTCCTTCGTCTACACTCTTTCGATCTCGGTTTATTGCACGAGCTGGACATTCTATGGAGCGGTCGGATCCGCGACGCGCACCGGGCTGGAATTCGTAACGATCTATCTGGGCCCAACCCTCGTATTTATCGGATGGTGGTTCATCCTTCGCCGGCTGGTGCGTATCAGCCATGATCAGCGGATAACTTCCATCGCAGACCTTCTGTCGTCGCGTTTTGGAAAGTCCAGCCAACTCGGGGTGCTCGTCACTTTGCTGGCGGTGATCGCAATCGCTCCCTATATTGCCCTCCAGCTCAAGGCCGTAACCTCTTCCATCGAAGCCATCGCCGGTTCTTCCGAATTTGGCCGCGGAAGTCTTGCAGGATGGGATGAAGGAGGGCTTGCCTTCGGGGTCGCCGCGGGCATGGCGCTTTTCACCATCCTCTTCGGAACGCGCAATGTGGACGCCAAGGAACAGCACCACGGCGTTGTCGCTGCGATTGCTCTCGAAGCGGTGGTCAAGCTCACGGCGCTGATCACGGTCGGTATCTTCGTGCTTTACTCCGGTGGCGGGCTTGAGGCCATCTTTACGGGGGCTGCGGAAGCCGGCCACAAAATCCACGCCGCCGAGACATTCGGAGATCGCTGGCTCGCCTCGATGCTTCTCGCCGCATCGGCGGTCATATGCCTGCCGCGCCAGTTTCAGGTGACGGTGGTCGAAAACCTCGATGAGAACCATCTGCGGACCGCCAGTTGGGCCTTTCCGGCATACATGCTGGCAATGAGCCTCTTCATCCTTCCGATCGCCCTGTACGGCCTCACGACTATGCCGGCGGGCTCCAATCCGGATATGTTCACCCTGACCTTGCCCCTTGCGGCAGGGCAGCATGGTCTGGCCCTTTTCGCGTTTATCGGCGGGTTTTCATCGGCAACCTCCATGATCATCCTGGAATCGATCGCGTTGTCCATCATGGTCTCCAACCATATCGTTGTTCCTCTGATGTTGCGCTTTCGCGCTGACGAGAGCGTGAGTGACGACCAAGGTGTTCGAAGGGTGCTGCTCAACGCCCGTCGCCTGTCTATCATCTTCATTCTGTTCCTGGGGTTCGGTTATTTCTACCTCACGCGGATGTCCGATGCGCTGGCTCCCATCGGCCTGATATCCTTTACGGGCGTTGCGCAGTTCCTGCCGGCGATCCTCGCAGCGCTATTCTGGCGCGATGCATCGGCGAAGGCCGCCGTCGCTGCCATCACGACAGGTTTCCTCGTCTGGATGTGGTCAAGCTTCCTGCCTTCCTTTGCCACATCGTCACCAGTCGTCGCGTCAATAATGGCAGACGGACCTTCAGGAATATCCTGGCTGCGTCCGCAGGCGTTGTTCGGGCTCGACCGCCTTGATCCGCTCGCACACGCCGTGTTCTGGAGCCTGTTTCTCAATGCGACCGTGTTGGTCCTGGGGTCTCTGCTCACTCGACAGTCGGCGCTGGAGCACGTCCAGGCGGCACTCTTCCTCAACACCTCAAGCCTTGGCGCCGCAACGCCGCTGCAGGGTTCGGCAACCGTCGACGACCTTCTCCTCATCGCCAGGCGTGTGCTTGGCCATCAAAGAGCTTTCGATCTTTTTTCGGAAGAAGCCAGACGGGCTGGCACTGCCTGGACAAGCCTTGAGCCGAACGCTGCCTTCATCAAGCGACTTGAGCGTGAACTGGCCGGTGCGATCGGTGCTGCCTCGGCTCATGTCATGCTGTCAAAGGTCGTTTCGGGTGCAGCCGTGTCGCTGGAAGAAGTCATGCAGATGGCGGATGAGACGCAGCAGGCGATCGAGCATTCCCAGGCGCTGGAACGTGCTTCTGCGCAGTTGCGCTCTACGGCCGAGAAATTGGAATCCGCCAATCAACTGCTTCGCCAGGTGGACCTGCAGAAGGACGAGTTCCTCAGCCAGGTAAGCCATGAGGTGCGTACGCCGATGACTGCGGTTCGGGCTTTCTCTGAAATACTGCTGATGGAACCCGATCTGGACGAGGAATCGTCGCGGAAATTTCTCGCGACAATCCACAAGGAGAGTCTTCGGCTTACGTCTCTCCTGGATGAGATCCTCGATCTGTCGAGGCTTGAGCGAGGCGAACAGATCTGGGAGGGCCGGTCGTTCGAGGCGGAGGTCTCGCTCGGCCAGGCGCTGCAGGTCTGCGATGCATTTGCCCGCCAGAAGGGCACGATATTGCATCTCAGATCGCATGCAACAACGGCAGTCGTCCTGGGCGACTCCAATCGCTTCAGCCAAGTCCTGATCAATCTGATCTCCAACTCGATCAAATACAATGATGCGCCGGCGCCGACGGTGACGATCGAGACATGCGTCCGGAACGGAAAATATCATCTCGAGGTCTTCGACAATGGAAGCGGCATTCCCGAAGAGGAACGATCCCGCATCTTCGACAAGTTCTATCGCGGTCGCAACGGTGGGGCGGCATCGTATGCCGGCGCCGGACTGGGGTTGCCGATTAGCCGGGAGATCATCGCACGGATGAACGGCACGCTCGAACTCGTTGTGAACGCAAAACCAGGCGTCTGCTTCCGCATTATATTGCCGACAATCAATTAGAGCGTGTCCTGTTGAACCGAGGCATATCCTGCAGCTCTAAAGTAGTTTGCGCATTCTGCCGGCGTGAAGTTTCGGATCAAGGCGCCGACCGTGCCCATAAGACGCGGCGGACCCCTGCCAAAATCTGGAGGGAAATCGGGGCTCAGGTCAGGATCAACCGTGCGGCGTCAGGGTTTGACCTGCGGCCTTCAGGTTATGGCCCGCAGGACGACGCGCTACGTCGCGGGCGAAGATGAAGTCTTCGCGCCAGCGAGATGATGCAGAGGAAGGGATTTTTGGTTGCGGGGGCAGGATTTGAACCTGCGGCCTTCAGGTTATGAGCCTGACGAG
>JAEWKX010000204.1 GCA_023393575.1 Pseudomonadota bacterium | reverse complement strand
TCCGGCGATCGAGAACGTATACGTCCCCCTGTTTCGTCGGTCCGACCAGCGCAGGCACCATGGTCCCGTCCTCCTGGGCAAGATCGAGAAGCACCGGCTGCGCCGGCACGTCCATGTCCCAGAGGTCGTGGTGTACCGTCTGGAACACCCAGCGATCGGCACCCGTGTTGATGTCGAGCGCGACGATCGACGACGAGTATTTCTCGACGGACTCGCTCCGTCCCATCCCCAACTGGTCGGGAACCTGGTTGCCGAGCGGGATGTAGACGAGGCCCAGTTGCTCGTCGACACTGAAGACCGACCAGCTGTTGGGGGAATTTGCGGTATAGGTCTGTCCTGGCGGTAGGGGCGTGGTTTGCGTCGGATTGCCGGAATCCCAGTTCCAGACGAGTTCTCCCGTATCAACGTCGAAGGCGCGGATGACGCCGGACTGGGAGCGGGTGGAGTAGTTGTCGTTGACCGCGCCTCCGATGATGATCTTGCCACCGGCAATCACGGGAGGGGACGTCGAATAGTAGTAGCCGGCCGGATTGTAGGGCATGCCGGCCTCCAGCCGCAGCGTTCCCTGGTCGGCGAAGGAGGGGCAGACCTGCCCGTTGGCGGCATCCAGCGCGATCAGCCGGGCATCCGATGTCGGCAGGTAGACACGTTCCGAGCACGGGGCGCCGGGTTGTGCTGCGGGATCGGCATAATAGGTCACACCTCTGCAGGTCTGGTGCTGCCGATCCGGATTGAGCCCGGCGTTAGGATCGTATTTCCACTTTTCCTCACCGGTGGTGGCATCGATCGCGATGGCCCAGTTATGGGGTGTGCAGAGGTAAAGGCTGTTTCCAACCTTCAGGGGCGTGACCTGATAGGTGGTTTCCCCGACATCCTCCGGCAGTTTCACGTCGCCGGTCTGATAGCGCCAGATTTCCTGGAGCTGGTCGACGTTCTCCACGGTGACCTGGTCAAGGGGCGAATAGCGCTGTCCATAGTTGGTTCGCCCGTACTGATGCCATTCGCCGGGCGGCACCGCATTTCCCATGGCGGGCGCTGCCGCGACGGATTGTTCTCCGAGCTCGCCATCGACGTCGTAAGGATCGGTGAACATGGAAGCGACCGCGATGAGAATGGCCAGCACGATCGAGACGGCCAACGGCGTGGCGCCGATAGGATAGCGCATACCGGTAGGGCTCCGGAACCCGAGCGGTTTCCTGATCCATGGCGTCAACAGCCACAATCCGACGAGAACGATCACGCCGCCGCGCGGCCCCAGTTGCCACCAGTCCAGCCCCACTTCCCAGAGTGCCCATCCGAGCGAACCGATAACGATCAGCGCGTAGACGAGAAGAGCGATCGGTCGGCGCATGTAAAGCAGGACCGCGGTCACCAGGAAGGCGATACCGGCGATCAGATAGTAGACGCTCCCGCCGAGGCTCAGGAGATAGGCGCCTCCCCCCGCCAGGATCAACCCGATGAGCCCCATAACGATTGTGGTGATCAAAATAGCCATGATGAATATCCTGTTCCGACCGCGGCATCGGATCGCGGCTGGCACCGCGAACCCCCTGTCGTCAACACATCGACCCGCTGAAAGTTCCACGCCATGAATGCAGCCCGATCATGAATGGAACCAAGGAGCCAGACGGCGGGTTCCCGGACCGGAGGCAACCATGGAACTCACCCGAGAGGGACCGGCATTCAAGACCGACGGCCAGCCCGGAGACAATCTGCATGCCGTCCGGGGAATCGCCGAGGGATGCACCCGATGCGATCTTTACAGGCTTGCGACCCACCTCGTGTTCGGGGAAGGACCATCCGACGCGGATGTGGTGCTCGTCGGAGAGCAGCCGGGTGACAAAGAAGAGCTTGCAGCCCGCCCCTTCGTCGGGCCGGCCGGCCGGCTTCTGGACCGGTGCCTGGAAGAGGCCGACGTGGTTCGCTCCCGCTGCTTCGTTACCAACGCCGTGAAGCATTTCAAGTTCACGCCCCGCGGCAAGCGCCGGATACACGCCAAGCCCAACGTCGGCGAAACGGGGGCGTGCGCATGGTGGCTCGCGACGGAGCTTCGTATCATTCGCCCGTCGCTGGTGGTGGCGCTGGGGGCAACCGCCTTGTTTTCCATTCTCGGAAAGGACCCGAAGGTGACACGGGACAGAGGGAGGGTTCTGGAGGCGACCGACGGCCTGTCGGTCCTCGTCACCATTCATCCGTCCGCCCTCCTGAGAAGCCTGGATCGGCCGGAAGCCGCCCAGGAAAGGCAGCGCTTCATTGACGAGTTACGGCAGATCGCAAACTATCTTTGATGATCGACGGAGGAATTTCATGGCCTACGAGCTTTACTACTGGGACGGCCTACAGGGCCGCGGCGAATTCGTCAGGCTCGCCCTCGAGGAGGCCGGTGCGAAGTACAGGGATGTCGCCCGAGAGCCCGGCGGCTCCGGCAAGATGATGGCATTCCTGGAGGGCGGGCACGGGCATCAGATGCCGTTCGCACCGCCCTTCCTGAAGGATGGACACCTGGTGATCTCGCACGTCGCGAACATCCTGAGGCATCTCGGGCCGAAGCTGAACCTCGCACCTGCGGACGAAGATGCCCGGTCCTTTGCGCATGGCCTGCAACTGACTATCTCGGACTTCGTCACGGAAATCCACGACACCCATCATCCACTCGGAATGAATGATTACTACGAGGATCAGAAGGATGAGGCGAAGGCCCGGTCGAGCGGCTTCCTGGAATCCAGGCTGCCTAAATTCCTGGGCTATTTCGAGAAGATCATGGACGCCAATCCGGCTGGCTCATCCCATCTGGTCGGGCATCGAACGACCTATGTCGACCTTTCTCTCTTCCAGATCGTGGAAGGGCTGCGATACGCATTTCCCAATGC
>JAEWKX010000196.1 GCA_023393575.1 Pseudomonadota bacterium | reverse complement strand
GCTCGACTATCTCCAGGAGTTGGGTGTGGCCGTGATCTGGCTTTCGCCGATCTATGCCTCCCCGATGGACGACAACGGCTACGACATTTCGGATTATCAGGCGATCGCGCCGGAGTTCGGCACGCTCGCCGACTTCGACCGGTTGGTGGCGCAGGCCCGCCAGCGGGGAATGGGGATCATTCTCGACCTCGTCGTGAACCATACGTCGGACGAGCATCCGTGGTTCACGCAGGCCCGTCGTTCAAAGGATGACGCATATCGCGATTTCTATATCTGGCGGCCGCCGGCACCCGATGGCGGTCCGCCGAACGATCTCACCTCTTCCTTCGGAGGGCCTGCATGGACCTTCGACCCGACGACGCAGGAATACTATCTGCACCTCTTCTCGCGGCGCCAGCCGGATCTGAACTGGGAAAATCCTCGGGTCAGAGACGAGATCTACCGCATGATGAACTGGTGGCTCGACAGGGGCATTGCCGGTTTCCGGATGGATGTGGTCGATCTCATCGGAAAGGAGGTCGACAAGGGAATTACCGCGGACGGTCCGCACCTGCACGACTATCTCCAGGAGATGAACCGCATGACCTTCGGGAGCCGGGACATCCTGACGGTCGGCGAAGCATGGAGTGCGACGCCGGAATCGGCGCTTCTCTATTCCGGGCGCGATCGAAACGAATTGTCCATGGTTTTCCAGTTCGAGCATGTGACTCAGAGTTGGGACGAGGTGCACGGAAAATGGCGCCCGAAGCCCGTCGATCTCGTCAAGCTGAAGTCGATGTTCGGCAAATGGCAGCACGCGCTTGCCAAAGATGGCTGGAACTCGTTGTTCTGGGGTAATCACGACCTCCCGCGTGCGGTCTCGCGATATGGCGACACCGGCGGCTATCATGTGGAATCCGCAAAGATGCTCGCAACCGTGCTGCACCTGATGAAGGGAACACCGTTCATCTATCAGGGCGAAGAGATCGGCATGACCAATGTGCCGTTTACGAGCATCGAGCAGTACAGGGACGTCGAGACGGTCAACATGCACCGCCTTCACGTGGAGGCGGGCCTGTCGCCTGAGGAATTCCTTCAGGGCGCCAACCAGAGCGGCCGTGACAATGCTCGAACGCCGATGCAGTGGAGCGCCGATCCGTACGCCGGCTTCACGACCGGCTCTCCCTGGATCGAAGTCAACCCCAACTATCCAACGCTGAATGCGGAAAGCCAGATCAATGACGAAAGATCGATCTGGAGCCACTACAGAAAGCTGATTGCCCTCCGTAAGGAACATGCCGTCGTGGTCTACGGGATTTTCCAGTCCTGGCTCGATCAGCATCCGGACGTCTTCGTCTACACGCGCACCCTTGGTGAGCATCGCCTTCTCGTCATCGCCAGCTTTTCTCCCCGGAACACTGCCCTGACGCTGCCCGGCAAGCTCCAGTTGTCCGGGCGCTGCCTCATCAACAACTATGCTCCGAAGGACGCCCTGGGCGAGACGCTGGACCTGCGGCCTTACGAGGCGTTCGCCGTGTTGTGCGACCCGCCGGCATGAAATACCGGGTGACATCGCGGTCGTTTCCACCTATGCCTAACGGAAGACAGGGGCGCCCGCGCTTGCTCGGGCTGAGAAGCACCCTTTGAACCTGAACCAGATCATGCTGGCGTAGGGAGTCGCGCGGGATCGACCATCCCCTCGCCCTGCCCGGCCTTTCGAAAGGCGTCCGTGGTGAGCACCTCCATACTTTCCTGCGGTGAATTGCTGGA
The DNA here is from genome assembly GCA_023393575.1 of Pseudomonadota bacterium. GTDB lineage: Bacteria > Pseudomonadota > Alphaproteobacteria > Rhizobiales > Rhizobiaceae > Neorhizobium. Next base: position 2,437 of record JAEWKX010000196.1, on the reverse strand, counting down.
CCTTATGCGGGAGCGAAATCCGCTCGTGCAGTGCATCACCAATGATGTCTCCATGAACATCGCAGCCAATGTCCTGCTCGCCGCGGGGGCATCGCCTGCGATGGTCAGCGCCGAAGAAGAGGCAGAGGAGTTCGCCGGCGCGGCAGCAGCCGTGACGATCAATATCGGTACCTTATGGGCAGGTGTTGTGCCGGGCATGAAGGGAGCCGCCCGCGCGGCGAGCGGTGCCGGCAAACCATGGGTGCTGGACCCCGTGGCCCATTACGCCACTGCCTTCCGAAGGCAGGTCGTAAGCGAGCTGCTCCTGTTGAAACCCGCGGTGATCCGCGGCAATGCCTCGGAAATCCGCGCCCTTGCCGGAGATACGGCGCACGGTCAGGGCGTCGACAGCCGTAACAGCAGCGCGTCGGCGAGAGGCTCGGCGACCGCGCTGGCTCACCGTCACGGCTGCGTCGTTGCCGTCACGGGGGATACGGACTTCGTCACCGACGGAACGCGGTCTGCCGTCATAGAAGGCGGTTCGCCGCTGATGCCGAAGGTGACGGCCCTCGGATGCGCGCTGACCTGCCTGACAGGCGCCTTCGCAGCGATTGCGCCCGGCAAGCCGTTCGAAACGACGATTGCGGCGCTCGCCCTCTTCTCCGTCTGCGGCGAAGATGCAAGCCATCGGGCGCAGGGTCCGGGTTCCTTCCAGCCCTTGTTCCTCGACGCCTTGTCGGCGATCGGTCCGCAACGGCTGGATGCAGAGGCGAGGATAAGCCTGCAATGAAAAACGCTCTCGACCTCAGCCTCTATCTTGTTCTTGATCCGGTTCTGTGCGGCCATATGGGAGTGGAAGCCACGGCACGCCTCGCGGCTGCGGGCGGCGCAACCGTCGTGCAGCTTCGCGACAAGACAGCCGACAAAGCCCATCTGGTTTCGACGGGCAAGGCGCTCAAGTCCGCATTGGCGGAGTTCCAGATCCCCCTGATCGTCAATGATGAGGTGGAGGCAGCCGTCGAGATCGGCGCCGACGGTGTTCATATCGGACAGGGCGACATGGGCGCGGCTGCCGCCCGTACCGTTGTCGGAAACCGGCTCATCCTCGGCCTCTCTGTCGAGACGGAGGAGTTGGCGCGTATGGTCGATCCCGCCATTGTGGATTATGTCGGCGTCGGTCCGGTTTTTGCGACGGCAACCAAACCGGATCACAAACAGCCGATCGGTCTCGACGGGCTGGCGCGCATCGTTGCCGCATCCCCTGTCCCGGCAGTGGCGATCGGCGGTTTGAAGCGGACGCACGTTATTCCCGTCCTTTCGACGGGCGCACAAGGCCTGGCCGTAGTGTCCGCCATATGTGGTACCGCCGATCCACAGAAGGCTGCCGCGGAGTTTACGCAGGAAATCAGGAAGGCGCGGGCGTGACGTCGAGAATCCTCTCCATCGCCGGCTCCGATCCATCCGGAGGCGCCGGCATCCAGGCGGACCTTAAAGCCTTCGCGGCTCGCGGCACTTATGGAATGGCTGTCCTGACCGCGCTTACCGCCCAGAACACCCGAGGCGTCTTCGGCGTCCAACTCGTACCTGCGGCCTTTGTCGCAGATCAGCTCCGGGCAGTCCTCGACGACATCCGCGTCGACGCGATCAAGATCGGGATGATCGGCAATGCCGAGATCGCCGAGGCAATTGCCGACGTGTTGGCGGGTCGACGGCACATTCCCATTGTGCTCGATCCCGTCATGGTCGCCAAGGGTGGGGCGGCGCTCCTGGAGGCGGATGCCATCGAGGTAGTCCGGACGCGGCTTCTTCCGCTCGCAGCACTCATCACGCCCAACCTGCCGGAGGCTGCGGCCCTGCTCCATTGCCCCGAGGCGAAGGACCGTACGGAAATGGCGCGGCAGGCGGACGCGCTCCGCCGCACCGGGCCAGAAGCCGTGCTGGTCAAGGGTGGGCATCTTGAATCAGCTGAAAGTCCGGACGTGCTGGTGGATCCAAGCGGAATGGCCTGGTTTGAAGCCCGCCGGGTCCACACGCGGAATACCCATGGAACCGGCTGCACCCTGTCGGCCGCCATCGCGGCGGAAATGGGCAAGGGCGCCGGCGTCGTGGAGGCCGTTCGCGTTGCCAAGCACTATCTGGCAACGGCGATCGAACGGTCACAGGAACTGCAGGTCGGGTCCGGGCACGGCCCCGTCCATCATTTCCACGAGCACTGGTAGCAGGTGAGCGGGATGGCTGATCAACCCCGGCCGACGCTCCTGGAGCCGGCGGCTGCAGCCTGTTGGGGCGCGGGAAGGCCGGCTTCCTCGGTCGCCCTCATGGTGCCACCGGTCCGCACCCGCTCATGCCAGGAGAAAGCCTCCTCCAGAAGATGAGGCGTGTGCCCGCCACGGGCACAGGCACGTTCGAAAAAGCTGGAAAGAACATCGCGGAAATCCGGATGGGCGCAGTTCCTGAT
>JAEWKX010000191.1 GCA_023393575.1 Pseudomonadota bacterium | reverse complement strand
GCTTTGAGGCCCAAGGCTTCAAGCCGTCCTTCCGCCGTCACGTCGAAACCGGCGGCCCCCTCTGCGTTCGGCACCCAGCGCTGGAGATCGAGGACGCGGCCCCCCAGGCGTCCGGTTACCTGCCCGTCGGCCAGCGTCCCGCTGCCGTGCGCCTCGACCGTGCTGGACTTGAGAACCAGATTTTCGGCGGTGAGACGCCCGTCGCCCGCTCGTTCGACATAACCCTCAGCCAGGATCGTCTTCTCGAAACGGGAGGCGTAAGCCGGGGGAAGCGCTTCCGGCGCTGCCGTGACCCGGAAATTTCCGCTGAGGTCCTGCGTGGATGTATTGTAGGCGCCACTCACGGTTCCGCTCATACGAGCGCTGTCGAGCGTCGCCGCGTCCAGACCTATTGCGGGCATGTCGAGGCGAAGCGGGGCATCCAAGGTGACCGGCGCTTGCAGGGCACGATCCAGATCCTCGTTGGCGAAGTCGGTCTGCCCGATGGTGAGACGGGAACGTATGCTGCCCGATTTCTGCACGAGGTTCAGATCCTCGCTTTCGGCCTGAACTCTGATCTGGTCGAAACGGCCTTGCGCAAGCTCGGCGGACACAAGGGATGCGGTTGCGTTGAAACGTGCACTCCGGGCAGCCCCGGTGAGGGTAAAGTTGACGGTATCGATGGTGAAACGGCTGTCGCGGCCGGAAATTGGCCAGACGATCGGGACCGGCCCCTTTGTACCGTTCAGACTTGCCGTAAGGCTGTTGTCGCCTACAGGATCCCAGACGCCGGACGCAACGAGGTTGACGGCGTCGGAGACGACCTTGCCGTTCTCGATCGAGATACGTCCCCTTGGGCTGATGTTGGCGGCGATATCGATGTCGGTCGCGCCCTCGAAGAGAGGGCGCAACGATGGCGGCATCAGAGCCGCGATCTGGCCGCCGCCGGTAACCGTGACGCTCCGGCTCCCGTCCGGCAACATCTGATGCCGGCCGTCTACCGCGACGACGGGCGTCTCCGCCACGCTTCCGGCCAGCTTTCCGCTCCAGTCCGACAGCGGACCGGTTCCGTCCAGCGCAATGTCTACTGCAGGCGCCCCCGGCAGTCGAAGCAGCCGGGCAAGCAGCCCGCCCTGGGGTTCAGTCACGGATGCCTTCACCGAAAGGCGGTTTTCAGCAGGGGCATAAAGGATGTCGGCGACTGCGCGAGCATCCGGTTCATCCTTGCGGGACGCGTGAAGGTCGAGCCGGATGTTGGGACCGGTCGCATCGATCGAGCCTCTCAGCGCCAATGAAACGGGACGACCGGTCAGGGCGGGAGCAAGCTCGATGTCGGGCATGTCGATCTGGGCTACCCGGATACCCAGCGGAAGAGAGAAACCGGATGATTGGCCGGCGTTTTCCTCCTGCTCGGGTAGCGCGGAAGGAAGTGGCGCACGCAGCACGTCGATATCGTCGATCGTGATGCTTTCCGCCCGGAACACGCCGCGCAGGAGGGCGGAAGGCGACCAGTCGATCCGTAGCCCCTGAATCTCGGCATATGTTCCCTTCTCGTCCGACAGCGTCAACGCGTCGATGCGAAGGTCGCCGCTCAGGAGACCCTGCGGAGGCGAAAGGTTTATCTGGCGTTCGGGCGTGGAGATGATGGAGGAAACCCGCTCGGCGGCGATCTGGCTGCCGACAGGCGTCAGCCCTACGAAAAGCAGGACGCCCAGGGCCATGGCGAGAAGAATCGCCACCGCGGCAAGCGCGATCTTTGCGATCCATTTCAGAAGGCGAACCATTCCCATCAAGCCCCTAATTGATCACCCTGCGGCTCACCTAGAACGATTGCCCGATACCCGCATAGATACCGTAGTCGCTGCCGCCATCATACTTCTGCAGCGGTACCGCAACATCCAGGCGCAGAGGTCCGAATGGCGTTGCGTAACGAATTCCAATCCCCGCGCCTGCCCGTATATCGGAGAAATCAGGCACGATTTCGGTTGAGACGGTCCCGACGTCGATAAAGGGGACGATCCCTATATTGTCCGTCAGCTTCGTCCTAACCTCGAAGGAGGCGACGGCGTAAGACCGGCCGCCCAGCGCCTCGTCGGCATCATTGTAGGGCGAGATTTCCCGGAAGGAATAGCCGCGAACGGAACCTCCGCCGCCGGCGAAGAAGCGGCGGGTGACGGGAATGTTCTCAAGCTCGTCCGCGCCTATCAGGGTGCCGGCGGACAGCCGGCCGGCCAGCACGATATTGTCCTCCGACCCGAGGCCGAGATAACCCGACAGGGAGCCTTCGAAGGAGGAGAAGACACTTCCGTGGAAGAATTCGTAGGACGGTTTCGCACCGAGCGTCGCCCAATAGCCTTCCGTCGGATCGAGCTTATTGTCGCGGGCGTCCCGTTCGAAAGCGACCGGAATGGCAAAGGTCAGATATTCGTTCTCTCCGAAGGCATCGTCGGCACGGGTGTATGCAATTTCGCCACCCGCCTTCAGCGTGTCGGTCTCGTTGAGCTCGTAGGAAAAGCCAGCGGAGGCGATGATCGTCTGCGCTTCGTAGATGTCCTCCGGCGTTTCGCTCTTGGCCTCGAGGCGTGACTCGAAGGTCGCTTCCGGCACCGGAAAGCCGGGTTTCGTGAAGACGATGCCGGCCGAATGGTCGAAGGTGGTCACGTCGGTGGTCGCGCCGATGCCGGACACCTTGCCCTCGATGCGCAGCGATTCCGCCTCGCCGAAGAGATTGCGATGGCCCCAGTAGCCCTGCACCCCCGCACCGTCCAGCGACGAGTATTCCGCCCCGAATCCAAAATAGCGGTGCTTGCCCTCGGACACTTCTATCGTCAGCGGCAGGGTGCCGTTCGGCGCCAAAGCCTCGGCTTCACGGATGGTGATGCTCGAAAACACCCCGAGTTCCCGCAGGCGCTCGGAAGCCTTCTGCAACTGCTCGGGCGAATAGCGGCCGCCCTTGTCGAGTCGCGAATAGCGGCGGATGAAGTCCGCCTCCACGGTTCGCGAGCCCTTTACCGTCACCGCACCGAAATCGGCTTCCGGGCCGCTGATGGCACCCATCACCACGTCGACGGTGCGGGTCCGGTGATCCGCGGTCACCTGGCGTTCCGTCAGCCGGGCGAGCGGGCGGCCCTCCGCCTTGACATCGCGAAGGAGTTGCTCGCTCGCCTTCAGGATGAGGCGGGAGCCCGCCGCGCCGCCCGTGACCAGGTCATAGTCGGCGGGGTCGCGGCCGGCGGCATCGCCATCGAAGCGGACCGAACCCAATGCGAAGACCGGGCCGGGAACGACGGTGACCGTCACCGGTACCGGTTGCGAGTGATCGAAAGCGGGATTGGGGGGAAGGGCGTCGAGATCTGTCCCCTGTATCGTGATATGGACGGTGCCGCCGTACCGGGCTTCCTCGTAGAGAACGGCGACAAGCCGGTCCCGGTCCTCGCGCGCCTTGATGACGATGCCGAGGTCGCCCGATACCGGCTGCTCCTCGTCGTTGACGAGCGATGCAGCGTTCTCCAGCCGCTTGGTGAGATCCTTGTCCGCCGCTCCCGTATCGAGGGTGGCGTCGTATCGTACGGGGTTGCTGACTTCGACGGTCTCTTCTTCCGATCCGAAAAAGTTGATGCCGAACAGCTTCAAGGCATGGGCCTGCGGAACCCAGGCAAGACCGAGCGCAAGGGCAGAGACCGCGATCCTCGTCGCATGCCGGCCTGAGCGGATACCTGCTGCCTCGTCTACTCGTCCACGCCTGATCACTGTCGGTTCGTCGCCTGTCTCACGTCCGCCCTTCGCCGCCCGGCGCCTGCCCGGCCTTGCCTATGTAGCGGCAAACGGCGGAGGCGAATACCTTTTTTGATACTTCAAGGATTGATCATAAAAGAAAAGCCCCGGAGCGTGCTCCAGGGCCACATCATGCAGAGCCTACCCGTCAGTAGCGGCGCGGGCAGTCGTCGATGTAGCGGCGGCCGTAGCGGTCCCGGTAGTAGCACTGGCCGGGCTGTTCGGCGACGGAGCCGATCAGGGCACCGGAAACCCCGCCGATGGCGGCGCCGACTGCAGCCCCTCTCACATTGCCGGTCGCCAGTCCGCCGATGACTGCTCCGGTGCCGGCGCCGATCGCCGCCCCCTGTTCGGTCTGCGTGCAGCTTGCCAGGGTCAGGCCGGCCAGCAGAAATACAAGCGCTTTCTTCATGGGTTCTCTCCACATTCCTCAATATCTTGAATGGCTGGCTGCGGCGCCTTCGCCCCTGGCCTCCGCACAGCGTATCAGGCGAAACAATAGATCGGCTGACGCCGATGTCCAGATATCGGGTGAAATCCTCGGGCTTGGAATTGACAAGCATCAGCCCGAAAGCGCCCGGGCTTGGCCGCGATCGGAAAAAAGCTGTCCGACACTCGAGCTAGAGGTTGATCG
>JAEWKX010000107.1 GCA_023393575.1 Pseudomonadota bacterium | reverse complement strand
GCAGCGTTCTGCGTTTCACCGGCGAATGGAACGACGACTTCCACAACGCCATCCACGTCTACGCGACCGGTGAGACCGACGGTTACTACCAGGACTTCGCCGAGAGCACGGAACACCTCGTGGCGCGGACGCTGGCGGAAGGTTTCGCTTATCAGGGCGAGAGGTCGAAGCATTCCGACGAGAAACGCGGCGTAGCAAGCACGAGCCAGCCGCCGTCCGCCTTCGTCGATTTCATCCAGAACCACGACCAGGTCGGGAACCGCGCCTTCGGCGAACGGCTCCTGACGATCGCCGGTCCGGAAAAGGTAAAGGCGCTGCTTTCCGCACTGCTGCTCTCGCCACACATCCCGCTTCTCTTCATGGGAGAGGAATTCGGCGAGACGCGCCCGTTCCTGTTCTTCACCGATTTCCACGGCACGCTTGCGAAGGCCGTACGCGAAGGCCGGCGAAGGGAGTTCGAGGGCCATGCCGGCCACGGCAAGGAGGATGGGGAGATCCCCGATCCGAATGCGCAGGCGACCTTCACCGACTGCAAGCTGGACTGGGAGAAGCCAAGATCGCCAGACGGAAGGGAATGGATGGACCTCACCCGCGACCTGCTGGCGCTGCGCCGCGAGGCCATCGTGCCGATGCTGGGCTCGGCACGCAAGGCAGGCGGCCGCATCCTGAAGGCCGAGGACGGACTGGTCGCGGTGGCCTGGAGCTTCCCGAAGGGCGAGATCGGCATGGCGATCAACCTGGGCGACGAGCCTCAACCGCTGCCTGACCTACCGGGCGAGCACGCGCATCGCCTGCCCGCCGATGCGGGTGACGGCGGCGAGCTCGCCCCGAACAGCATCGTCGTCACCATCAGCGCCGGAGGCGGCGCATGACGATCCCCACCTCCACCTACCGCCTCCAGTTCCGCAACGGCATGACCTTCGAGCGCGCCGCGGCGCTGGTGCCCTACCTCCGGCAGCTCGGCATCAGTCATCTCTATGCCTCGCCGATCTTCTCCGCCACCGGGGGCTCCACCCACGGCTACGATGTGACCGACGCAAACGCATTCGATCCGGTGCTCGGCGGTCGCGACGGCTTCCTCAGGATGTCGGACGCGCTGCGCGAGCACGGCCTCGGGCTGATCCTCGACATCGTGCCCAACCACATGGCCGCCTCCCTCGAGAATCCGTGGTGGCGCGACGTGGTGGAGCACGGCCAGCAGAGCCGCTACGCCCGCTATTTCGACATCGACTGGAGCCGCAGGCTGACCCTGCCCTTCCTCGGCGCCAGCTTCGAGGAGGAACTGGCAAAGGGCGAGCTTTCGGTGAAGGCCGATCCGCGGACGGGCAAGCCGGCACTCGCCTACTACGACGACTTCTACCCCCTCATCCCTTCCTCCCATGAAGGACGGGAGGGCGAGGTGCTGGCACTTTCGAAACCCGAGGAGATCGCCGCCCTGCACGAGCGGCAGCCCTGGCGGCTGATGTCCTGGCGGGATGCGCCGCGCGAGCTCAGCTACCGGCGCTTCTTCGAGATTACCGGCCTCGTCGGCCTGCGGGTCGAGGACCCGGAGGTCTTCGAGGCGGCGCACCGGACGGTGCTGGAACTGGTCCGTGAAGGCCGCATCGACGGGCTGCGGATCGATCATGTCGACGGACTCGCCGACCCGAAAGGCTATCTCGAGCGCCTGCGGGCAGCCGTCGGGCCGGACACCTACATCGTCGTGGAGAAGATCCTCGGCGAGAGCGAGCAGCTTCCGGAGGACTGGCCGATCTCCGGCACCACCGGCTACGAATTCATTACCGCTCTCGGCAACGCGTTGGTGGACGACAGCGGGCACGCAGCACTCACATCGGCCTACCAGTCTGTTGCGAAAGGGTCGCCGGATCCGCTCGATGAGCTGCGCGAAGCGAAATTGCTGATGGCGAACAACAACTTCGAAGGCGAAGTATCGACGCTGCTGAAGCTTACTCTGGAATTGCATGAAGCAGAAGCCGCCGACGCGAAGATCGACCCTGCGGCCATGCACGACGCGCTTCGGGAGCTTCTTGTCGCCTTCCCCGTCTACCGCACCTACGGCGCGGCGGAAGGCATGCCCCCCGAGGGAAAGACGCTCCTGGATCGTATCGTGCAGGAGGTCGCAACAGGCGCGCACGCGCCGGACGCGCAGGCCCTCACCTTCCTGCATCGCCTGCTCGCCGGCGGCAACGGCGGCAACGGCGGCGAAGCCCTTCTCTTCCGCACCCGTTTCCAGCAGCTCACCGGGCCACTGATGGCAAAGTCGCTGGAGGATACGCTGTTCTTCCGCAATCACCGCCTGCTGGCGCTGAACGAGGTCGGCAGCGAGGCCGATCCCGCACCCGCTTCCCTCGATCGCTTCCATGCGGAGATGACGGTGAGGCGGCAGCGCCAGCCGGACGCCCTCACGGGCACGTCGACCCACGACACGAAGCGGGGCGAGGATGCGCGCGCCAGGCTATACACGATCAGCGAAGCCCCCGTCCATTGGGCGGCATCGGTCGACCGCTGGCGCGAGATCAACGGCCGGGCAGTGGCGTCGCTATCAGATGGCGCGGCACCGGAGCCCGCCGTCGAATGGATGCTCTACCAGGCGCTCGCCGGGGCCTGGCCGGCCGATCTTGCTACCGACGATCGCGACGGGCTGAAGGCCTTGGAGAAGCGCTTCCTGCAGTATGTGGAGAAGGCCCTCCGGGAGGCCAAGCAGCGGACGACATGGAGCGGTCCGAACGAGGACTACGAAGGGGCCGTCCGTGCCTATGCCAGCCACATGCTGTCCCCCGACAACCAGGCGTTCCTGGCGGATTTCCGCGCGACACTGGACCCGTTCCTCCGCGCCGGGCTGGTGAACGGCATCACGCAAACCCTCGCCAAGCTCGTGGCGCCGGGCGTTCCCGACATCTACCAGGGGAGCGAGCGGCTGGACCTCAGCCTCGTGGACCCCGACAACCGGCGGGAGCCCGACTTCGACACGCTTGCCGCAGACTTCGCATCCGCAGGCCGCATTTCCGCGGCAGAGGAGGACTGGCGATCGGGGCACCTGAAGCAGCAGGTCATCGGGCGGGTCCTGCATCTGCGTCGGGAACACCCGGAACTCTTCCGGTTGGGAGACTATATGCCGTTGCGCCCCGAAGGCAGGAGAGCCGCCAATCTCCTGTCCTTCGCCCGGCGCACGGAGGAGAAGGCCGCGATACTGGTCGCCCCTCGCCTCGTGCTTGGCGCCTTTCGCCACGGGGAGGAGCAACTGTCGGCGCGCTGGAAGGAAACGGTGCTGTTCTTGCCCCCGGCTCTCCGTTCGCGGTCTTATCGCGACGTCTTCAGCGGCCGGCGGTTCGACCCTTCCGACAGCCTGCCGATTGCCTGGGCCTTCGTCGATCATCCCTTCGCGCTGCTTGTTTCCACATGACGTCGGGAGTGATGACAAAAAGACGGGCGCCGATCAGCCGATCGACGCCCGTCATCTCGTTGCTGCTATCTCCGTCTCAGCCGAGGCCGAGAAAGGACAGGAT
>JAEWKX010000039.1 GCA_023393575.1 Pseudomonadota bacterium | reverse complement strand
ACACCGACCTCGCCCAATCCGGCAAGACCTTCGAGGACGAGGACACGACCGAGGACGAGGCACGCGCGGAATACCGCAAGCTCGCCGAGCGTCGCGTCCGTCTCGGTCTCGTTCTCTCCGAGATCGGCGAGAAGGGTGGCGTCGAGGTGACGGAAGAGGAAATGCAGCGCGCGCTCTTCGCCCAGTTGCAGCAGTTCCCGGGCCAGCAGAAGGAAATCCTTGATTACTTCCGCAACACACCGGGTGCCTCCGCGTCGCTGCGTGCGCCGATCTTTGAAGAGAAGGTCATCGACAAGCTTCTCTCCGAGATCGACGTGACCGACAAGAAGGTTTCCAAGGAAGAGCTGCTCGCTGACGACGAGGACGGCGCAGAATCTGCCGACAAGCCGGCTAAGAAGAAAGCCGCGCCGAAGAAGAAGGCGGCTGCGAAGGACGAGGCTGTCGAGGCCGGTTCCGAGGATGCTCCGGCTCCGAAGAAGAAGGCTGCCCCGAAGAAGAAGGCTGCTGACGACAGCGCCGAGTAATCTTCACCTCGCGTGAAACGAAAAGCCGGGTCGGCAACGATCCGGCTTTTTTGTTGTCCCTCCTGAATTGATCCAGCCATGATCCGTATTGAAAACATCACCAAGTCCAACAGCCACCGCATCCTCTATATCGAGGCGTCGGCTGCCCTTAATCGCGGTGAGAAGATCGGGCTCGTCGGTCCGAACGGGGCCGGCAAGACAACGCTGTTTCGCATGATCACCGGCCAGGAGGCTCCCGATGAGGGGCAGGTCGCCGTCGAGAAGAACGTCACGATCGGCTACTTCAACCAGGATGTCGGCGAGATGTCCGGGGTGAGCGCCGTGACCGAAGTCATGAACGGAGCGGGGCCTGTGAGTGCGGTGGCGGCCGAACTGCGGGAGCTCGAGGCGGCCATGGTCGATCCCGACCGCATGGATGAAATCGACCAGATCATCGAGCGCTATGGCGAGGTACAGGCTCGCTATGAGGAACTTGATGGTTACGGGCTCGAGAGCCGCGCCCGCGAAGTGCTGGCCGGTCTGTCCTTCAGCCAGGAGATGATGGACGGCGACGTCGGCAAACTTTCCGGCGGCTGGAAGATGCGCGTGGCGCTGGCCCGCATCCTGCTGATGCGCCCGGACGTGATGCTGCTCGACGAGCCGTCCAACCACCTCGATCTGGAGAGCCTGATCTGGCTGGAGCAGTTCCTGAAGAACTACGATGGCGCGCTGCTGATGACCTCCCATGACCGTGAGTTCATGAACCGCATCGTCAACAAGATCATCGAGATCGATGCCGGCTCCCTCAATACCTATGCCGGCGATTACGCCTTCTACGAGCAGCAGCGGGCGCAGAACGAGAAGCAGCAGCAGGCGCAGTTCGAGCGCCAGCAGGCCATGCTTGCCAAGGAGATCAGGTTCATCGAGCGTTTCAAGGCGCGGGCGAGTCATGCGGCCCAGGTGCAAAGCCGGGTGAAGAAGCTTGACAAGATCGAACGGGTCGAGCCGCCACGCCGCCGCCAGACCGTCGCCTTCGAGTTACAGCCGGCGCCGCGATCGGGCGAGGATGTGGCCAGCCTCAAGGGCATACACAAGGCCTATGGCAGCCGCACGATTTACGATGGCCTCGACTTCATGATCCGCCGCAGGGAGCGATGGTGCATCATGGGCGTCAACGGCGCTGGCAAGTCGACGCTGTTGAAGCTGATCGCCGGCTCGGCCGAACCGGATCAGGGCTCGGTCGCGATCGGCGCCAGCGTCAAGATGGGCTATTTCGCGCAGCACGCCATGGATCTGCTCGACGGCGAGCAGACGGTCTTCGAATGGCTGGAATCGGAGTTCCCGAGGGCAGGGCAGGGCATACTGCGCACCCTCGCCGGCTGTTTCGGCTTTTCCGGCGACGATGTGGAGAAGAAGTGCCGCGTGCTGTCGGGTGGCGAGAAGGCGAGGCTCGTCATGGCCGCCATGCTCTTCGATCCGCCGAATTTCCTGGTTCTCGACGAGCCGACCAACCACCTCGACCTCGACACCAAGGAGATGCTGATCAAGGCGCTTTCGACCTACGAAGGCACGATGCTCTTCGTCAGCCATGATCGCCATTTCCTTTCCGAGCTCTCCAACCGGGTGCTGGAGATCTCCGCGGACGGCGTTCACCGCTATGACGGTGGCTATCGCGAATATGTCGAGCGGACGGGCTACGAGGCGCCGGGCCTGCCGGCCTGAAACCCGCCGCCCTTCGGATGGCAGGCCTGATCAGGTCCCCTGTAGCTCCCGCATGTCCGCATCGTCGAGTTCCGTTGCACGCAGATGCGCCGGCCTACCATGGAGATGCGCCACATAGGCTTCGAATGCAGGCCGCTTGTCGATGGAGCCGAACTGCATGCCCCACATCAGGTGGGAACCGACATAGACGTCGGCAGCCGTGAAGCTGCTGCCAGCGATGTAGGTCCTGTCGGACAAGGCTCCCTCAAGGGTGTCGAGCACCTCCTTATAGCTGCCGTATCCGATCATCACGCGCCGATCCTCGGGCACTTCGAAGCCCAGTGCACGATTGCTGACGGCGGCCTCCAACGGTCCCGCTGCGAAGAAGAGCCAGCGATAATAGTCCGCTCGCTCACGTTGTGGCGGCGCAAGCCCCGCCTGCGGGAAAGCGTCAGCCAAATAGGCGCAGATCGCGGGGCATTCGGTGACGATCTTTTCGCCGTGGAGGAGCGTTGGAACCTTGCCCATCGGATTGAGCCGGAGGTAGTCGGCTTCCTTGATGGTGCCGCCGAAGGTGAGGATTTCCCGGCGATAGGGGACGCCGACCTCCTCCAGCATCCATCGGGCGATCCGGCCGCGTGACATCGGGTTGGTGTAGAGAACAAGTTCGTCCGTCATGATGGCTCTCCTTCGTTCACTTTATGTTCTAGCGAAATGCGCCTTGGAAATCAACTCGCACCATCAAACAGCATTCCAGCGCCCGGGCCAATCG
>JAEWKX010000038.1 GCA_023393575.1 Pseudomonadota bacterium | reverse complement strand
ATGCGGTTCCCCATGACGATCAGGTCCTGCAGTTCTTCGATATAGAGGGCGAGGCGCGCGTCTTCGAGGAAAGTGCGCTTCTTGAGGGTAAGCCTGACCACGACGTGGTCAAGGCCGCCGCCCCGCATCACGGTGTTGCCGTGCCGATGGGTGGATATATACTGGTCTCCGAGCCCGACCTTTCCGCAGCAGTCAAGGATGGCGAACTGCCGCCGCGTCTCGGCCTCAAGGTGCTGGACAAGGACGGCAACCAGGTCGGAGACGTCGCCACGTGCACCGGCCTGCATGGTGAAGCAAGCTCGGCCGGCATCGTCGCCTTCGGGTGCAAGGAGGGTGTGCTGATCGTGCGCGCAAACGGGCACGACGCACCAAAGCCGGAAATGCTGAAATACCGGGAAGACATGCCCGAGGGGCAGGTCGGGACATTGCTGGGCGGGAAAGCGATGCAGTTCTTCCTCGGCAACTACGGGGACGACAAGGTGGTGGTGATCGATCCCTCCGCCGACGAGCCTTACCGCGTGGTGCCGCTGCCGATCCGGCGGGTAGACTTCGCGCTCGATCCGGAACGGGCAACGACTGCCTATGTCTTTACCGAAGACGGCAAGCTCCACGTGCTGGATGTGCTGAGCGGAAAGCTGACGCAGTCGGCGCAGGTAACGGAAGCCTACAGCAAGGACGGCCACTGGCGTGATCCGCGGCCGCGGGTCGCCGTCATGGGCGACGAGATCGCGGTGACGGATCCGCGCGGGCAATGCATCCGCATCCTGGACACGGCCTCGCTGAAGGAGATCCGCAGCATTGCGGTCGAGGGGCTTCCCTTCAACATTGTCGCCGTCGGGGGAGAAGGCGTCCGTCATTGACGACCCCGCCGAGTTGCGGGCCGGGCTCGCAGCAGCTTCATAGAACCCATGTCCACAATGCGGTTTCATGCCGCCATCGCACCGCGTGGTTGGAGTCCTTTAAATCCTCGAAACCACCTCCCATATTCCTTCCAACGCCGGACATTCCGGTGACGGGCTCGCCTTTTGAGGGAGCTCAATCTCAATCATCGATCCGTGCCGTATGAAGGGCGGAACGATCTGTGGAGGTTCGACATGAATATCGAGAAATATTCCGAGCGGGTTCGCGGATTCCTGCAATCGGCGCAGACTCATGCGCTGTCGGAGGGGCATCAGCAGTTCACGCCCGAACATGTGCTGAAGGTGCTGCTTGACGACGATCAGGGCATGGCGTCCTCGCTGATCACCCGCGCCGGCGGGGATCCGAAGGAAGCCCGCCTTGCCAATGACGCAGCACTCGCCAAGCTGCCCAGGATTTCCGGTGGCGGCGGCCAGGTTTACCTGTCGCAGCCGCTTGCCAAGGTCTTCACCACGGCGGAAGAGGCAGCCAAGAAGGCCGGTGACAGTTTCGTCACCGTCGAGCGGCTGCTGCTGGCGCTCGCCATCGAAAGCACCGCGGCGACCTCTGCGACACTCAAGAAGGCCGGTGTCACCGCTCAGGCCCTCAACCAAATCATCAACGAGATCCGCAAGGGGCGTACCGCCGATAGCGCAAATGCCGAACAGGGTTTCGATGCGCTGAAGAAATATGCCCGCGACCTGACGACGGAAGCGCGAGAAGGCAAGCTCGATCCGGTTATCGGCCGTGACGACGAGATCCGCCGCACGATCCAGGTGCTGTCGCGGCGTACCAAGAACAATCCGGTTCTGATCGGCGAGCCGGGCGTCGGCAAGACGGCGATCGCCGAAGGCCTGGCGCTGCGGATCGTCAACGGCGACGTGCCGGAAAGCCTGAAGGACAAGAAGCTGATGGCGCTCGACATGGGCGCGCTGATCGCTGGCGCTAAATATCGCGGCGAGTTCGAGGAGCGCCTGAAGGCGGTGTTGAACGAGGTCCAGGCGGAAAACGGTGAGATCATCCTGTTCATCGACGAGATGCACACCCTGGTCGGCGCCGGCAAGGCGGACGGCGCGATGGACGCGTCGAACCTGCTGAAGCCGGCGCTTGCCCGCGGCGAGCTGCATTGCGTCGGCGCGACCACGCTCGACGAGTACCGCAAGCATGTCGAGAAGGACGCCGCACTTGCGCGCCGGTTCCAGCCGGTGATGGTGAATGAGCCGACGGTGGAGGACACGATCTCCATCCTGCGCGGCCTGAAGGAAAAATACGAGCAGCACCACAAGGTGCGGATTTCCGATTCCGCGCTGGTTGCCGCCGCGACCCTTTCCAACCGCTACATCACCGACCGCTTCCTGCCGGACAAGGCGATCGACCTGATGGACGAGGCCGCCTCCCGGCTTCGCATGCAGGTGGATTCCAAGCCCGAGGAACTGGACGAGCTCGACCGCCGCATCATCCAGTTGAAGATCGAGCGCGAGGCGCTGAAGAAGGAGACGGACACGGCCTCGGCCGACCGGCTGTCGCGGCTCGAAAGCGAGCTTGCCTCGCTGGAAGAGCAAGCCGATGCGCTGACGGCCCGCTGGCAGGCGGAAAAGCAGAAGCTCGGCCTGGCCGCCGACCTCAAGAAGCGGCTCGACGAGGCGCGCAACGAATTGGCGATCGCCCAGCGAAATGGTGAGTTCCAGCGTGCCGGCGAACTGGCTTATGGCGTGATCCCCGGCCTGGAAAAGGAACTGGCCGCAGCGGAAGCGCAGGATGCCGGCGTCGATGCCATGGTGCAGGAGGTCGTGACGCCCGACAACATCGCCCATGTCGTCTCCCGCTGGACGGGTATCCCCGTCGACAAAATGTTGGAAGGCGAACGCGACAAGCTGCTCAGGATGGAAGACGAACTGGCGAAATCCGTCGTCGGCCAGGG
This sequence comes from Pseudomonadota bacterium, assembly GCA_023393575.1. Taxonomy (GTDB): domain Bacteria; phylum Pseudomonadota; class Alphaproteobacteria; order Rhizobiales; family Rhizobiaceae; genus Neorhizobium. Next base: position 637 of record JAEWKX010000038.1, on the reverse strand, counting down.
GGACGCGGTCCAGGCGGTTTCTCGCGCCGTTCGCCGCTCGCGCGCCGGCCTGCAGGACCCCAACCGGCCGATCGGCTCGTTCATCTTCCTCGGCCCGACCGGCGTCGGCAAGACGGAGCTGACGAAGTCGCTCGCCCGTTTCCTGTTCGACGACGAGACCGCGATGGTGCGCCTCGACATGTCGGAATACATGGAGAAGCATTCGGTCGCCCGGCTGATCGGCGCGCCTCCGGGCTATGTCGGCTACGAGGAAGGTGGTGCCCTGACGGAGGCCGTCCGCCGCAAGCCCTACCAGGTCGTGCTGTTCGACGAGATCGAGAAGGCGCATCCGGACGTGTTCAACGTTCTGCTGCAGGTGCTCGACGACGGGCGCCTGACGGACGGGCAGGGCCGCACGGTCGACTTCAAGAACACGATCATCATCATGACCTCGAACCTCGGGGCGGAATATCTCACCAGCCTGCCGGAGGGTTCTGATACCGACCAGGTGCGCGACCAGGTGATGGAAGTTGTGAAGGCCTCGTTCCGGCCCGAGTTCCTCAACCGCGTCGACGAGATCATCCTCTTCCACCGCCTGCAGCGGACGGAAATGGGCGCGATCGTCGATATCCAGATGAAGCGGCTGATCTCGCTGCTC
>JAEWKX010000032.1 GCA_023393575.1 Pseudomonadota bacterium | reverse complement strand
CATGCGTATCAAGAGTTCGCTCAAGTCCCGTCAATCGCTTCTCCGGATTGCAGGTGCCGTCTTGCTCGCCAGTGCTGCCAGCGGCTGCAGTTCCGACGCGACGCGCTTTTCCGGGTTGTTTTCCGGCACCGACAGCATCACGACGGCATCCATCCCGCAAAGGCAGGGAAGTGGGGCCTATGGTCAGGCGCCCACGCCTCGCGGCGAGGTGGCGTCGGCTCCGGGTGCTGGCTACGGCGGCCAGGGTGCTGCAATGGGTCAGCCTTATCCGGCGGCCGGCGGCGACTATGTTTCCATTCCGTCCGCCGCTCGGACGGCTTCGGCTCCCGCCGCAGTCCAGCGCGGCGAACTGATGCCTCCCGCTGGGGCGACGGCGTCGTCTGGCTCCCTTTCGAGCCGTCAGCAGGCCATGGCTCAGCCTTTCCCTTCAGGCGGGGATGCGAGCCCGGCTCCGGCGCGGCAAAGCATCGCGGATCCGGATTCCGTCACCACCGGCACGGTAAAGACGTCCTCCGGCTGGTCGACGGTCAACGCACCGCGGGTGACGCTCAAGGCCGGCGAGTCGGCCGCGACGCTCTCCAGGCGCTACGGCGTTCCGGAGCGTGAAATCCTGCGCGCCAACGGCGGCAAGTTGCAGGCCGGACAATCCGTCATCATCCCGACCTTCGGTCCGGCCAGCAATTCGGCCAAGGTTGCGGCCGGCGAGATCGATCTTGAGAACAAGGCCCCGGCGCCGGTTCAGCAGCAGGAGCAGAAGGTCGCAGTCCTGCCCGGCGCGACGCGCGACAAGGCGTCGTCCGAGACTGGTAAGCTGACGCCTCCCTCCGGCGCAGGCGGCACCTACACCGTAAAGCCGGGCGATACCTTGACGAAGATCGCCCGCGCCAACGGCATGACGGTCGATCAGCTCAAGGACGCCAATGGCCTGGCCAACGAGAGCATTCGGATCGGTCAGGTGCTGAACCTGGATGCCTCGGCGCCTGCCGCCACGGATCCGGTGAAGACGGCCTCGGTCCCGGCGAAGGCGCAGGACGCACCCGCCGCGACGCAGGCGGCGCAAGCCCCCGCCAAGGCCACTGCGCAGGCTCAATCCCCTGCAGTCGAAAAACCCGTCGAGACGGCGTCGGTCTCGGAAGCCACGGTCAAGTCCGACGTCACTACCGCAGCTCCCCAGTCGACCGGAATCGGCAAATACCGCTGGCCCGTAAATGGGGCGGTCATCGCGGGCTTTGGTCAGAACGTCGAGGGTAGCCGCAACGACGGCATCAACATCTCGGGGCCGGAAGGCACGCCGATCAAGGCCGCCGAGAACGGCGTGGTGATCTATGCCGGCAACGGCCTGAAGCAGCTCGGCAATACCGTCCTCGTCCGTCACGACGACGGCAAGGTCACCGTCTACGGCCACGCGGGCAGCCTCAACGTCTCCCGCGGCCAGAAGGTCACGCGCGGCCAGGCCATTGCAAGCTCCGGCATGAGCGGCGACGCCAAGCGACCGCAGGTCCACTTCGAGGTGCGCAAGGATGCCACCCCGGTCAACCCGATCACTTTCCTTGAATAGAGTATTGCGTCTCAGGGAAGTAGGAAAAGCCCGGTTCGTCCGGGCTTTTCGTTATCCGGCGCCCAGCGGCACCCGCAGCCGGCCTGCAAGGTCCTGGATGTACTGCCAGGCTACGCGCCCCGAGCGCCCGCCGCGTGTCGTCGCCCATTCGAGCGCCTCGTGGTGCAGCATCCCGCGCTCCAGGGGAAGGCGGAAGTAATCGGCATATCCGTCGATCATGGCCAGGTAGTCGTCCTGGCCGCACTTGTGGAAGCCGAGCCACAGCCCGAAACGATCCGACAGCGAAACCTTCTCCTCGACGGCTTCGGAGGGATTGATGGCCGTGGACTGCTCGTTCTCCATCATGTGGCGCGGCAGCAGATGGCGGCGATTGGACGTGGCGTAGAAAAGCACGTTTTCCGGCCGGCCCTCTATGCCGCCGTCGAGTGCCGCCTTGAGCGACTTGTAGGCCGTATCGTCGTGGTCGAAGGAGAGGTCGTCGCAGAAGACGATGACGCGATTGCCGGACGCCTTGAGGATGTCGAGAAGGAGGGGCAGGGAGGCGATGTCTTCGCGATGCACCTCGACCAGTTTCAGCGAACTGTCGGTGGAGGCGCGGACATCCTCATGAACAGCCTTGACCAGGGAGGACTTGCCCATGCCGCGGGCGCCCCAGAGCAGGACGTTGTTGGCGGGAAAGCCCTCGGCGAACCGCAGCGTGTTCTCGTGCAGGATGTCGCGCACGTGATCGACGCCGCGGATCAGCGAGAGGGCGACCCGGTTCGGGCGCGGGACGGGCTGCAGGCGATGGTTGGCCGGAACCCACACGAAGCAGTCGGCCGAGGACCAGTCGTTGACGGCTGGCGGTGGGCCGGCAAGCCGCTCGAGCGCGTCCGCGAGGCGGGTCACTTCGGCGAGCAGGCGCTGATTGAGTTCGTCGGCCACGGTATCTCTCCCTGTTGCATCGGCTGGAGGTTTCCAGCAGCCGGTTATCACGCGCCAACTTCTGGCAAAAGCCAATCAGCCGTGGATTTGGTACCCGCAGCCGCCTGTTTTTGTTGCATTTGGGATGATCGCAATTATATTCCGGCCACTCGCAAGAAGGGGTCATGGGGCTCCTGACAATCACGGAGTTCTCGATGTTCATCACTGAAGCATTTGCTCAGGCCGAAGGTGCAGCGCCGTCTGCCATGGGTTCTGGTCTCGAAATGCTCTTCCTCTTCGCGCCGCTGATGGTGGTCTGGTACTTCTTCCTTATCCGTCCCCAGCGCACCCAGATGAAGAAACGTCAGGAGATGCTGACCAACATCCGGCGTGGCGACAATGTCGTCCTCGGTGGAGGCATCGCCGGCAAGGTCACCAAGGTGATCGACGATAGCGAGGTCGAAGTCGAGATCGCCGATGGCGTCAAGGTTCGCGCTCTGCGTAGCTACGTCGCCGAAGTGCGGGTAAAGGGCGAGCCGGTCAAGGCGGACGCGGCAGCATCCTGATACTCCATGCGGCGTGCCATCCGGTGCGCCGTACCTCCTCCGTCTGGTGGAGAAGCTAAGGAGGCACGAACAGGTGCCAAAGGGAATTGAAATCCGGGATGCCCATTTCCCGGGTCGTGCGCCGATCGACGCGTATGGAAACGGAGGCTTTCGCTTTGCGGAGATGTCGCATCGCGGCTCGCTCCTGTGCCTGCCTTCCGGCATCCACGGTTGGGACTTCGCCGAGGGTGACGAGATGGATGCCGGGTCGCTGGCGAAGGTCCTTGAGGAAGCAGGCGAGATCGAGGTGCTGCTGGTCGGCACCGGGCGCGAATTGCGCCCCCTGCCGCACTCCCTGAAGGCGGCGCTCAAGGCGCAGGGGATCGCCTCCGACCCGATGAGCACGGGAGCCGCCGTGCGGACCTACAACGTCATGCTGGCGGAATCGCGCGCGGTGGCAGCCGCGCTTGTTGCGGTGTGACGCGCGTGGCTACCGACCTGGATATACTTCTCGCAACGCTGCGGGATACGGATCGCGACCGCTATCTGGCCTGTCTCTTGTCGCCAGAGGAAAAGAGAAGGCCGCTCGCGGCCCTCTACGCATTCAACGCAGAGATTGCCAGGGTCCGCGATGTGGTCCGCGAGGCGCTGCCCGGTGAAATTCGCCTCCAGTGGTGGCGCGATCTGCTGGAGGGTGGCGCCCACGGTGATCCAGGCGGCAACCCCGTGGCGGCGGCCCTTCTGGAGGAAGTCGACCGCTACCGCTTGCCGAGGCAAAGCCTCGTCGCGATGATCGATGCGCGGATCGGGGACCTGTACGACGATCCGCTGTCGACCCGAAACGAGCTGGAAGGCTATGCCGGCGAGACGGCCTCTGCCCTCATCCAACTGGCGAGCCTTGTGCTGTTGGCTGACGACGCGGCGCGCTCCGCCGAGGCTGCCGGACACGCCGGCGTTGCACAGGCGATTGCCGGGCTCCTGCTTCTGATGCCCCTGCACCGCCAGCGCGGCCAGCTCTATGTGCCCCTGGAGATATTGAATGCCACCGGTCTTGATCGCGACGCATTCCTGGCAGGTCTGGATCCCGCCCGAATGTCGGCTGCGATAGAAGCTTTCGCGGGCCTCGGACTGGAGCATCTCGCAAAGGCCAGGACCGCAGGGGCGGTGTCGAAAGCGGTGTTTCCTGCCTTCCTGCCCGTCGCCCTGGCCGAGCCGGTTCTGCGCAAGGCGATGCGGTCAGGCGCAGGGATATTCGAGCGGAACATCCAGCCGCCGCAGTGGCGCCGCCAGCTGCGCATGGCGAAAGCTCAATTTCTCCAGCGATTCTGACCGCCCGGCCCATACTCACGCAAGTCTCGGCGTCTAGAGCCTTATCGTCTGCAACTGCGAGGAGTTCGGTGTGGATCCCATCATCGTCTGGTCCGTCATCTTCGTGCTGATCGTGCTGTTCGCCTATTACGCGACGCGGATGGCGCGGCGTGACCCGGACCGGGAGGGGCTGCACGATTTCGGGTTCGCGCTCATCGAATTCGGGCGCGCGTTCCCGAACGAGGCCATCC
>JAEWKX010000391.1 GCA_023393575.1 Pseudomonadota bacterium | reverse complement strand
GGTCAGTCCGAGCAGCGGCGTGGTCAGGAAGCCGAGCGTCATCGGCACCGCGATCGACAGCACGAGGCGGTGGGTCACCTGGAAGCGGCCCGAACCGGCGTCTGGAGGCTCGGCCGCGCCGTCCATCAGGCGGAGAGCACCATGGCCCAGTAGGGTCGCGCCGCGGGGGATTGCGCCACCGCCACGCCGAGGCCGCTGAACGAGCCCAGCATGTTCTTCAGATGCCGCTCGGACTCGATCCAGGCCTGTACGGCGTCCTCGACGGAGGTCTGGCCGCTGGCGATGTTCTCGGCCGCGGGGAGCGGCACGTCGCTACGCTTCATCCGCGTGGTGAAGTTGTCGCCGATGCCGATCAAGTGCGTCATCTGCTCGGCCTTGGCCATGCGGACCGCCTGCTCGGCGGCTGCCGTGCGGGCGGAGCGCTTGGCGGAAAGCGAAGGCAGTCCGCGGGTGACGCGAACCTGATTGACGAGCGGCAAGGCCGTATCCGTGCGGTCCTGCGCACCGGCGACCGATGTGCCGGGCCCGACCGTGGAACAGCCGCTGGCCAGCACGCCGTATCCCAGTAGGACCAGAAAGGTCCGGCGCGAAGAAGACGTTGTCTCGATCATGTCAGCGCCGGTAGCTGAAAAGCCGAAGCACGATGAAGATCGGGATGACGATGATGGCGCCGAGCAACAGGTAGTCTCCGAGTTGCCCCAGAGCCCTGAAGCCGTTGTACCAGAGGTCGAGGAAGTAGTAACGGATGTTGTCGACGATGTTGTTCGGCGTGAATCCGAAGATCGCTAGGACGCACCCCACGATCAGGCACACGACCAGAAGCTTGATGATCGTCCGACCCGGCGTATCGCCCAGGAACCTGTTCATCCGGTCCGTCATCCTTTTCTTCTCCGAAATCACGTGAAAGGCATAGCCGCGGTCCCGTACCGCAGCAAGCGCCCCACCTCAAATATAACTTGAGTTTTTTTGTGGCTTCGGTCATCAACCCGCACCCCGCCAGGACAATCGATGCAGCTTATCCATTCCACCTCCGGTGACGTGACCGCGGATCGCCGTGCCGACTACGCTCGCCTGCTGGCGGACGGCAGCGATCTGGCCGCGGCGGTGGAACTGATGGAACAGGCCCTTGAGGTCGTTGCAGACTGGGCGGCCGGATGGTTTCGGCTCGGCGAGTACCGGGAGAAGGCCCAGGTTCGTCAGGCCGCGGCGGAAGCTTACCGGCAGACGCTCCGGCTCGACCCCCGCGATGTCTTCGGGGCACGCCTGAAGCTCGCCCTGCGCGGAGATGAAAAGGCTCCGGACCGGCCTTCAAGCCGTTATGTCGAGAGCCTGTTCGACGACTATGCCGACCGCTTCGACGCTGCGCTGGTCGGGAAGCTCCACTACAGTGTGCCGCCGAAGCTCGCGGGGCTCGTGGCCGAACGGGGTCCGTTCTCCCTGACCGTGGACCTGGGATGCGGCACCGGTCTCATGGGAGCGGAGATCCGCAGTCTGACGCGAAGGCTTGAAGGGTTCGATCTTTCTGCGAACATGCTGGCCAAGGCGAAACAAAAGGCACTCTACGACCACCTCGCACAGACCGATCTCAGCCTTGCGGGGTATGAGGCAGGGCTGTTCGGTCCCGGATTGCCGCGCCAACGCGCAGATCTCGTCACGGCAGCCGACATGATGATGTATCTCGGTTCACTGGAGACCGTCTTTCCGCTCGTCAGGGACCTGCTCGCACCGGGAGGTTTCTTCGCCTTCTCGGTCGAGCACGCAGGCGAGACGAAAGGTTTCCTCCTGCGTGAAACCCTTCGCTACGCCCATTCGGAAGACTATGTCGCCGAAATCCTGCAGCGACATGGACTGCAGCCATTGGAAACCCGGCATACGGAAATTCGCCTGGACCATGGCCAGCCGGTGTACGGCATGCTGTTTCTGTCTCGAAAGCCGTTCTGAGATTTCCTCTTCTTGCTTTCTCCAGGATGTACGCGGCCGCCCGTTGAAGGGTGCGGCCGAATTCTGTATTGCAGCGCAACATTCCAAGTATTTCGAGGCATCTTTGGTGCAGAAGCAGGCCCACAGGCGCAGCCTGGGTTTCTACAGTGCGGATCCATCGCAGCATACCCTTCTGGAGGATACGCAGGGGCTGGCGACGGGTGCCCTCGTCGCGGGCCTGGGATTCTACTTCCTTAACGAGGTCGGCCTTCTCACCGGCGGAACCGCGGGAGTCGCCTTCCTCCTGCATTATGCGTCCGACGTCTCCTTCGGTCTGTTGTTCTTCATCGTCAATCTGCCGTTCTACTACCTCTCCTTCCGCCGTCTCGGCTGGGCCTTCTCGCTGAAGACCTTCATCGCGATTGCCGTCGTCTCCGTGGTCACCGAGATCGAGCAGCAGTTTTTCCTGATCCAGTACCTTCATCCGGGCTGGGCCGCGCTGCTCGGCGGGCTGCTTCTCGGCTATGGCCTCCTTGCCCTGTATCGGCACAGGGCGTCTTTGGGTGGGGTAGGCATCCTTGCCATCTACGTCCAGGATCGCTTCGGCGTGCAGGCAGGGCTTGTGCAGCTCGCCTTCGATCTCTGCGTCATGCTGTGCGCCTTTGCTGTTGTTTCGCCCGCAACCGTGGCATGGTCCATCCTGGGTGCGGTGGTGCTCAACATCTTCCTGGCGATCAATCATCGCTCGGACCGGTACATCGTGGTGCGCTGATGGCAGACGTGAGTGAGGGGAAATCGCCGCTGGGTTTCTGGGCATCGGCGCCGGACAGGCATTCGATGGCGGAAGACGTCCAGGGAATCGCGGCCGGCAGCATGCTGGCGGCCCTCGGGGTGACCATGCTGGCGTCTGCGGAGCTTCTGATCGGCGGAACGGCCGGCCTCGGCTTCCTCGCCCGCTATTCGACCGGGCTGAGCTTCGGTCTGGTCTTCTTCACGCTCAACCTTCCTTTCTACTTGCTCGCCTACCGGCGCCTGGGGCTTGCCTTCACCGTCAAGACCTTCGCTGCCGTGGCACTGACGTCTCTGCTGACGGAACTCCTGCCGGTCTTCATCGCCTTCGAGACGCTGCATCCTGTCGCAGCCGCCCTGTTCGGCGGCCTGCTGATCGGAACGGGAATGCTCGCTCTCTTTCGCCACCGTGCCTCCCTTGGCGGTTTCGGCATCCTTGCGCTCTACCTGCAGGAGCGTTTCGGCTGGCGGGCGGGTCTCGTGCAACTGGCCCTCGACCTCGTGGTGCTCGCGCTGTCGTTCCTGGTCGCAAGCCCCTATGTCATCGTCTGCTCGATCATTGCCGCGGCAACACTGAACCTGACGCTGGCGGTCAACCACCGCACCGATCGCTACATCGTTCGCTGATGCGGCTCAGCCGGCCAGCTTCGCCAGGGCGCGCTTTTCCCGCCGTCGCTGCACCGAGGAGGGGATGTTCATCGCCTCCCGGTACTTGGCCACCGTCCTGCGAGCCAGGTCGACGCCGCCCTTCTTGAGCATGAGGACGATGTCGTCGTCGGAAAGCACCGCATCCGCGTTCTCCTGTGCGATCAGGGCACGGATGCGATGGCGCACGGCTTCCGCTGAATGGCTGTCGCCGCCGTCCTCGCTGGAGCCGATCGACACCGAGAAGAAATACTTGAGTTCGAACAGGCCGCGCGGTGTCAGCATGTATTTGTTCGAGGTGACCCGGCTCACCGTCGATTCGTGCATCTTGATCGCATCGGCAACCATCTTCAGGTTCAGCGGCCTCAGATGGTCGATCCCGTGCGTGAGGAAGGCATCCTGCTGGCGCACGATCTCGGCCGCCACTTTCAGTATCGTTCTGGCGCGCTGGTCCAGGCTGCGGGTCAGCCAGTTCGCGGTCTGGATGCAATCCGCGAGGAAGGCCTGGTCCTCCTTGAGCTTGCCGCAGGACTTCGAGACGGTGCGGAAATAGTCGCGGTTGACGAGCACGCGCGGCAGCGTGTCCGGGTTGAGCTCCACCGTCCATCCTCCGGCGGCACCGCGACGCGCCACGACGTCGGGAGCGATGGTCTCGCAGACAGCACGCTCGAAGATGCTGCCGGGTTTCGGGTTTAGGGACCTTATTTCAGCGAGCATGTCGAGGAGGTCGTCCTCGCCGACCCCGCAGCGTCGGCGAAGTGCGATGAAGTCCCGCCGCGCAAGAAGGTCCAGGTTGGCGACCAGCGCTTCCATGGCGGGATCGAACCTGTCGCGTTGCCTCAGCTGGATCGCCAGGCATTCGCTCAGCGTGCGGGCCATGATTCCGGGCGGGTCGAGGGTCTGCAACGCCAGAAGCACGTCGTCCACGCGCTGCCGCTCGCAGTTCAGCCGCGCGGCGATCTCGCCGATATCCCCGCCGAAATACCCGGCGTCGTCTATCGCATCCAGAAGGTGCCGGGCGATTAGCCTGTCGGTGGCGTTCTTGACGAGAAACGGCACCTGGCGGGCAAGATGGTCGCCCAGTGTCACCTGGGCGGCGGCGAAGTCTTCCAGATCGTAGTCCTCGCCACCTTCGGCGCCGGGCATCGACTTCCACTGGCTCAGGAGTTCCGGCGTATCCGCCCTGGCGGGCCGCTTGTCGTCCTGGAAGATGTTCTCGTAGTTCTGGTCGAGTTCGTCCAGTCGCGCGGTCGCGCTGCCGGAATGCGCTTCGTACCAGTCGTCGCCGGCGTTTCCCTCGGGGTTCTCTCCGGCATCATGATCCGCTGGCGTTGCGACTTGTGTTCCGGTGTCCGCCTCGGCCGCAGTCTCGTCGATCGGCGTGCCGTCCGCGGAGGCCACCTCGAGAACCGGGGTCGT
>JAEWKX010000378.1 GCA_023393575.1 Pseudomonadota bacterium | reverse complement strand
GCGCATCTCGTGACAGGAGGTGCAGAACTTCTCGGTGTTGGTGATCTCAAGCGCCGTGTTGAACCCACCCCAGAAGATCACGCCGCAGATGAAGCCGCCGCGCGTCAGGAAACCGAGCGGCAGATAGGCGCTGGGCCGGCTGATGATGCGCCAGAAGCGCACGACCACACCCCAGCACCACAGGACGAAGGATTTGAGCCTGGCCATGATCCCGCCCCGTTACGGCTTCCTGCCGACGTCTTTGGCGTCCTGGAACGTGTTCCGGACGAGCGGCTGGACGTCGGTCTGCTGGACATGGCACGCGGTGCAGAAATAGCGGCGCGGCGTCACGTCGGAGAGAACCTGGCCGTCGCGATCCTGGAAATGGGTGATGCTGATCATCGGCGCGCCCGAGCCCTCGGTGAATTCGCGCTTGTGGCAGTCCATGCAGCGATTGGTGTTGAGCGTCAGCTGATAGCCGTCGATTGAATGCGGAATGACCGGCGGCTGCTCCGGATAGTTCCGCATGCGCCTGACGTCGTCGACGACAGGGCGCCCGAGCGGCGGGATCTGCTCCAGCGCCATGGGCTGGGCGTTTCCGGTCACGCGCGGGATGATCCGCACCGGCGATCCCTCCTGCGAGAGGGCCGCGCCGAAGGCGAGGACGAGGGAGGCCGCGGCTGCGGCGGCGAGAACGGTCCAGGAGCGCATGAGGCTCAGACCGCGAGGATCTTGACCGCGCATTTCTTGAAGTCCGTTTGCTTGGAGATGGGATCGGTGGCGTCGAGCGTCGCCTTGTTGATGAGCTGGCTGGCGTCGAACCAGGGCACGAAGACCACGCCGGGCGGCATGCGGTTGCGCCCGCGCGTCTCGACGCGGGTGCGCATCTCGCCGCGGCGCGAGATCAGCCGGATCTCGGCGCCCTGATTGAGCCCGCGCTTGCGGGCATCCTCCGGGTGCATGAAGCAGCGTGCGCCCGGAAAAGCCTTGTAGAGCTCGGGCACGCGCATGGTCATCGAGCCGGAATGCCAGTGCTCCAGCACGCGCCCGGTGACGAGCCAGAGATCGTATTCGTTATCGGGCGATTCCGCCGGCGGCTCGTAGGGCACGGCGATGATCCGGGCCTTGCCGTCCTTGTTGCCGTAGAACTCGACGCCCTTGCCCGGCTTCACATAAGGATCGAGCCCCTCGCGATAGCGCCAGAGCGTCTCCTTGCCGTCGACGACCGGCCAGCGCAGGCCACGGACCTCGTGATAGAGCTCATAGGGCCCGAGATCGTGACCGTGGCCGCGGCCAAAGGTGGCATATTCCTCGAACAGGCCCTTGTGAACGTAGAAGCCGAAATCCTTCGATTCCTGGTTCTCGTAGTCGGGGCTGATCTCGGAGAGGGCGAACTTGTCGACATTGCCGTTGCGGTAGAGCACGTCGAACAGGGTCTTGCCGCGATAGTTCGGATTGGCGTCGAGGATCTCGGCCGGCCAGACCTCGTCGGTGGTGAAGCGCTTGGAGAACTCCATCAGCTGCCAGAGATCGGAGCGCGCCTCGCCCGGCGCGTTGACGAGCTGGTGCCAGACATGGGTGCGCCGCTCGGCATTGCCGTAGGCGCCCTCCTTCTCGACCCACATCGCAGCCGGCAGGATCAGGTCGGCCGCCATGGCGGTCACCGTCGGATAGGCGTCGGAGACGACGACGAAATTCTCCGGATTGCGATAGCCCGGATAGGTCTCGTTGCTGCTGTTCGGCGCGGCCTGCAGGTTGTTGTTGACCTGGATCCAGTAGAAAATCAGCTTGCCGTCCTTGAGCATCCGGTCCTGCTCGACGGCGTGGTAGCCGGGCTTCTCCGGGATGATGCCGTGGGGGACGCGCCAGATCTCCTCGGTGTGCTTGCGGTGCTCGGGGTTGGTCACCGTCATGTCGGCCGGCAGGCGATGGGCGAAGGTGCCGACCTCGCGTGCCGTGCCGCAGGCGGAGGGCTGGCCGGTGAGCGAGAACGGGCTGTTGCCAGGCTCGGAAATCTTACCCGTCAGCAGGTGCAGGTTATAGACGAGCTGGTTCGCCCAGACGCCGCGCACATGCTGGTTGAAACCCATGGTCCAGAACGAGACGACCTTGCGCTTGGGATCGGCGTAGAGCTCGGCGAGCTGCTGCAGGAAGCCGGGCTCGACGCCGGTCAGCGCCGAAACCTTCTCCAGCGTGTAGTCCTTGACGAAGGCGGCATAGGCCTCGAAATCGCTCGGCGTCGTCGCGGCCGGGTCGGCGGCCTTCCTCGCCTTGACCTCGCGCGGATCGTCCGGCCGCAGGCCGTAGCCGATATCGGTCGCGCCCTTCACGAAGGTGGTGTGCTTCTCGACGAAGTCCTTGTTGACCCGCCCGGTCGAGATGATGTGGTTGGCGATGTAGTTCAGGATCGCCAGATCCGTGCCCGGCTTGAACACGATCGGGATGTCGGCGAGGTCCGAGCTGCGATGGGTGAAGGTCGAGAGCACGGCCACCTTCACATGCGGCTGGCCGAGCCGGCGATCCGTCACCCGCGTCCACAGGATCGGGTGCATCTCCGCCATGTTCGAGCCCCAGAGCACGAAGGCGTCGGCATGCTCGAAATCGTCGTAGCAGCCCATCGGCTCGTCCATGCCGAAGGTCCGCATTCGGAGCATAGGCTGAGTTGCCATGCTCGCCGGGACGTTGGGTCTTGGTCCTTCACTGGCTGTAGGACCCCACTAGACGAACTCGTCTTTGCTCCACCGCAAAGACGTTTTCGGCTGGCTGGCTAGATGTGTCTCGAGGAAGGAGACGACGAGCCATGACTCTGACCGAGGCAACACGAAACAAAACGATCCTAACGATATTCCTTCTTGCCCTCGTGGTTGCGGCCGTCGCGGGTACGCTAGTGGGCTCGGGGGTCTTTCAGGCACTTCTATTTGCCGTGTTTGCCGTATCCGCCGCGATCTTGTCGACGTTCCTGCTCGTGGCGCTGAACTAGCCATTCTGATCGGCAAAACGGTCGGCAAACCGATCCAGGCGGCCATGAGCATCGACCCAGATCTTCTTAGCGGCATTTCTGTATTTTCGGGCTTGTCCGTTGAAGAACGGCGCACGCTCGCGGACGCAGCGTCCCTCCGGCCGCTGCGCGCCAACGAAGCTGTCTTCGGCCACGGTGAACCGGCAACCGATCTCTGCCTTGTCCTGTCGGGACGGCTCAAACTGTCGAAGGCTGGCTGGGGACGTGATCCGGTGATTCTGCGGATCGCCCATCCAGGTGAATTTCTCGAACTTGGACGGAGCCTTCGTCCGGGCGGATATAGCGCTACCGCCAAAGCACTGGGGAGTGCCGTGCTCGTCGTTTGGCCTACACAGGTCTGGCGGAGCCTTGTTCACGAGATTCCGGCGATCTTGCCCTGCCTCGCCCAACTCCTCGAACAGGAGCTGAGCGAGGCACAGGGCCGTTTCGTCGAGATCGCGTCCCTCGACGTGCCGCGACGCATCGCCCACGCGCTTCTGCGACTCGTCAACCAAGCAGGCCGGAAGGAAGCAGCCGGCATCCGAATCGATTTTCCGCTGTCGCAGCAGGATCTCGCTGCATTGACTGGGACGACACTCTTCACCGTCTCCCGTACTCTGACATGCTGGGAACGGCGAGGGTTTCTGGCCGGGGGGCGGCGCACGCTGCTGGTGCGTGATATTTCCGCCCTGGCAGATCTGGCAATCGCGGTCGACAACGATCTCCGCGCCTGAAGGTGCTCTCGCGCTTCGCCTCCTCACTGTTTGCCCAAACGCAAAGATGCCTGGGGGGCACCTCGCTATCACGGGCTCGCCCCTGCCGTCGGCATCTGGGCTTTCACGCGCCGGCGTCGCCGGCATTCCCGCAAGCCCTCGCAACGGAAGGGTGAACGCATGGCCGAACGTCTGACAAAGGCGGGAGCCCGAAATGTCTTCTACGGCGGATCGATCTTCTTCTTCGCGATTTTCGTCGGGCTCACCGCACACAGCCACTGGTTCATGCGGACGAAGTCCACCGATGAGTCGACCCTGACCCCCGCGGTCGCCCGCGGCAAGCATGTCTGGGAGCGGAACTCCTGCATCAACTGCCACACGCTTCTCGGCGAAGGCGCTTATTTCGCGCCCGAGCTCGGCAATGTCTGGAAGCGCTATGGCGGCGAAAAGGACCCGGCAGGCGCGCGGGAGAGTCTCAAGGCCTGGATGCAGGCCCAGCCGAGCGGAATCGAGGGACGGCGCCAGATGCCGCAATTCAATCTGACCGAGCAGGAACTCAAGGATCTGGCCGATTTCCTTGAATGGACGAGCCGGATCAAGACCCAGAACTGGCCGCCCAACGATGCCGGCTGAGACGTCGCGACAGGAGAGAGCCATGCCAGGCTACAACACGACGAGATACAAGACCCAGAACGTCGCGATGCTCTATTTCTACGGCGCGCTCGCGCTGTTCGTCGCGCAAGTCACCTTCGGACTGGTCGCGGGGCTGATTTATGTCCTGCCCAATACGCTTTCGATAGTACTGCCCTTTAACATCGTGCGCATGATCCACACCAACGCGCTGGTGGTGTGGCTACTCCTCGGGTTCATGGGTTCGACCTATTATCTGCTGCCCGAGGAGGCGCAGACCGAGCTCTACAGCCCGAAGCTGGCCGTGGCACAGTTCTGGATCTTCTTCATCGCCGCCGGCGTCACCGTCGTCGGTTATCTCTTTCATATCCATGAGGGGCGCGAATTCCTCGAACAGCCCTTCGCGATTAAGGTCGGCATCGTTCTCGTCGTGCTGATGTTCCTGTTCAACATCACCATGACCTCGCTGAAGGGCCGCAAGACCACCGTCACCAACATCCTACTCTTCGGCCTCTGGGGCCTGGCGATCTTCTTCCTCTTCGCCTTCTACAACCCGGCCAACCTGGCGCTGGACAAGATGTACTGGTGGTATGTCATCCATCTCTGGGTGGAGGGTGTCTGGGAGCTGATCATGGCTTCCGTCCTGGCCTTCTTGATGATCAAGCTCAACGGCGTCGACCGCGAGGTGGTCGAGAAGTGGCTTTACGTCATCGTCGGCCTCGCCCTGTTCTCCGGCATCCTCGGCACCGGCCACCATTATTACTGGATCGGTGCGCCCGGATACTGGCAGTGGATCGGCTCGCTATTCTCGACGCTGGAGGTCGCGCCCTTCTTCACCATGGTGATCTTCACCGTGCAGATGACCTGGAAGGCCGGGCGCAACCACCCCAACAAGGCGGCGCTGCTCTGGTCGATCGGCTGCTCGGTAATGGCCTTCTTCGGGGCCGGCGTCTGGGGCTTCCTGCACACACTCTCCTCGGTGAACTACTACACCCACGGCACGCAGCTCACCGCCGCCCACGGCCATCTCGCCTTCTTCGGCGCCTATGTGATGCTGAACCTCGCGATGATGGCCTATGCCATCCCCGAAATGAAGGGCCGCGCGCCCTACAATCAGTGGCTCTCGATTGTGAGCTTCTGGATGATGTGCACGGCGATGTCGGTCATGACCTTCGCCCTGACCTTTGCCGGCGTGGTCCAGGCCCATCTCCAGCGCGTGCTCGGCCAGAGCTACATGGAGGTTCAGGACCAAATCGCGCTGTTCTACTGGATCCGGCTCGGCTCGGGTGTGGTGGTGGTGATCTCGGCGCTGATGTTCGTCTGGGCCGTTCTGGTGCCCGGCCGAGAGCGCCGCGCGGCGCCCCTCGCAGTCGCCCAGCC
>JAEWKX010000375.1 GCA_023393575.1 Pseudomonadota bacterium | reverse complement strand
GAGCCGAGGGGCTACTCTTCCAACGTGTGGAAGGGCCGGTCCTGAGGCGTGGGGCACCTTGTTTCGGGAGCGATGATGCCGATGAGAGACCTGTCGGCTGGGCCGCGTGTTCTGCTTCGGCGGCTGCGCGAACTGATGGCGGAGCCTCTGGATCCCCAGACGAGGCTCGACCGTATCGTCCGACAGATCGCCAGCAACATGGTCGCGGAGGTCTGCTCGGTCTATGTTGTCCGCTCGGACGGTGTGCTGGAACTCTACGCCACCGAAGGTCTCACTCCCGAAGCGGTCCACCTGTCCCAGCTGAAAATGGGGCAGGGTCTTGTCGGCACCATCGCGGCCTCTGCCCAGCCGCTGAACCTTTCGGATGCACAGGCACACCCTGCCTTCCGCTATCTCCCTGAAACGGGCGAGGAAATCTACCATTCCTTCCTCGGCGTGCCGATCCTGAGGGCTGGCCGCACTTTGGGCGTCCTGGTCGTTCAGAACAAAGCGAGTCGGACCTATCGCGAGGATGAGGTCGAGGCGCTGGAAACGACCGCGATGGTAATTGCCGAGATGATTGCGACGGGGGAGCTGAAGAAGATCACCAAGGCGGGCCTCGAACTCGACCTGACGCGTGCCGTAACCATCGGGGGGGACGGTTATAACGAGGGCATCGGGCTCGGCCACGTGGTTCTGCACGAGCCGCGCGTGGTGGTGACCAATCTTCTCAACGAGGATGCCGAAAGCGAAGTGCGGCGATTGGCCGAGGCACTGGGCTCCCTCAGGATTTCCATCGACGATATGCTGTCGCGCCGCGACGTGGCGACCGAAGGAGAGCATCGCGAGGTGCTCGAGACGTATCGGATGTTCGCCTACGATCAGGGCTGGGTGCGCCGCATGGAAGAGGCGATCCACAACGGCCTGACGGCCGAGGCGGCAGTCGAAAAGGTGCAAAGCGACCCCAAGGCGCGGATGATGCGGTTGACCGACCCGTATCTGCGCGAGCGCATGCACGATTTCGACGATCTCGCCAATCGGCTGCTGCGGCAACTGACCGGCTTCAGCGGACGGGCGATCGGGGAAGGCCTCCCGGCGGATGCGATCATCTTCGCGCGCGCCATGGGGGCGGCCGAGCTTCTCGATTACCCGCGGGAGCGGCTGCGCGGGCTGGTGCTGGAGGACGGTGCCGTTACCAGCCACGTGGTGATCGTGGCGCGGGCGATGGGGATTCCCGTTGTCGGACAGGCGGCTGGCGCCGTGGCGCTGGCCGAGAACGGCGATGCGGCGATCATCGACGGCGACGACGGCCAGCTTCACCTGCGGCCGATGCCCGACGTGCTGAAGGCCTACGAGGAAAAGGTCCGGCTGCGGGCACGCCGCCAGGAGCAGTTCCGGGCGCTGCGCGACGTGGAGCCACTGACGAAGGACGGAAAGCGTATCAGCCTTCTGATGAATGCCGGGCTGATCGTAGACCTGCCCCAGCTGCCGGAATCGGGTGCAGACGGCATCGGGCTCTTCCGCACCGACCTGCAGTTCATGATCGCGTCCACGATGCCGAAGCTGGAGGAGCAGGAAGCGTTCTACCGCAATGTCATCCGGCAGGCCGGTGGCTTGCCCGTCACGTTCCGGGCACTCGACATCGGCGGCGACAAGGTGGTCTCCTATTTCCGGGCGCACGAGGAGGAGAACCCGGCGCTCGGCTGGCGGGCGATCCGCCTGTCGCTCGACCGCCCCGGGCTCCTGCGCACGCAGTTGCGGGCACTTCTGCGCGCCTCGGCGGATGCCGAGCTGAGAATGATGCTGCCGATGGTGACGGAGGTGCAGGAAATCCATGCGGTTCGCGACCTCCTGCAGAAGGAGGTGCAGCACCTGTCGAAGTTCGGGCACAGCCTGCCGCGCAAGCTCTCGTTCGGCGCCATGCTGGAAGTGCCTTCGCTGATGTGGCAGCTGGACGAGCTGATGGCCGAGGTAGACTTCGTTTCCGTGGGCTCCAACGATCTCTTCCAGTTCGCGATGGCCGCCGACCGGGGCAATGCCCGTGTTTCCGACCGCTTCGACATGCTGGGCAGGCCGTTCCTGAGAATCCTGCGCGACATCGTGAGGGCGGCCGAGCGCAACAAGACGCCGCTGACGCTGTGCGGCGAGATGGCCGGCAAGCCGCTTTCGGCCATGGCGCTGATCGGTCTCGGCTTCCGCTCCGTATCGATGGCGCCGACCTCGATCGGCCCTGTCAAGGCGATGCTCCTGTCGCTCGACGCGGACAGGCTGATGGAGATGCTGAACGCAGCGCTGGACGATACGCGCCCGAGAGAACCGGTCCGCGAGCTGCTGATACGGTTTGCTTCGGAAAACGGCGTTCCGGTCTGACAACAACAACGATGGAGTAGATCCGGGTGGCGAAGCTTCCTGTCGACAAGATGCGCGAACTGGAACGCCGCTTCGGCGAGATCGAGGCCCGCATGTCCGAAGGTCCGGCCGCCGACGTCTACGTCAAGCTCGCCTCCGAGTATTCGGAGCTGCAGCCGGTCGTCCGCAAGATCCGCGACTACGAGAAGGCCACCGCCGAAGTGGGCGACCTCAGGACGCTGCTTGCCGACAAGGCGACGGACCGGGAGATGCGCGAGCTCGCCGAGATGGAGCTGCCGGAGGCTGAAGACCGAGTCGAGGCGCTGGAGAAGGACATGCAGGTCCTGCTC
>JAEWKX010000342.1 GCA_023393575.1 Pseudomonadota bacterium | reverse complement strand
GCGGAGAAGAGAAGCGGCCCCATGGCGAAGCCGACGACCAGCACCGTCGCATAGATGCCGAGGACGAGGCCGCGTCGCCGCGGCGGCGCTGCGGCATTGATCCAGAATTCGGAGAGGATGAAAAGCGTGGTCGTGGCGCCATGGAAGGCGAACCGAAGTGGAAACCACATCCAGAAGGCCTCGGCGTAGTAGAAGCCGAGGCCGCTGACGGCGGAGATGAGCACTGCCCACAACATCGTCCTGGCGACGCCGAAGTCGTGGGCGAGCCGTGTCGTGATCGGCGCCGCGATCATGGCGGCGACGCCGGCCATCGCGGAATTCAGGCCGATCAGCGTGGACGAGATGCCGCGCTTCTCCAGGATGATGCTGAGGAGGGGAAGTCCGAGTCCGATGGCGATCCCCACCGCACTGATCGCGGAGATCGCGGCAACGAGAGACGGCCAGTGGATTTCCTCGACATGGCCGTTGAGGTCGTTCTGTGGGCGGGACATCCTGTGCCTCTAGATCTCGGTCCGGACGAACCGTCCACGGCGCATAAAGTAGTAGGGCACCGGAAGTCCATAGGGAATTGACGGTTGCGTTTCGAGCATCGTCTTCACCTCGCCGAGCACGGCAAGCGTTATACGCGGCACGTTCAGTTCGTCGAGTTCGGGAAAGCTCACCCAGCGGGGGTCACGCAGTTCCTCGGTCTGCCGGAGTGCATCGGTGGCGAGCTGGGCCTCGTCTGCCGGCAGCAGGAAGAATCGGGTGTCGAAGCGACGCACATTGCCCGGCGGCGTCACGGCCCGCGCCACATAGCGCAGGTAATGGAGATCCGGCGGCGCGTCGGCCGCCAGTCCGGTCTCTTCCTGAAGCTCGCGTATGGCTGCGAGCGCAAGGGCCCGGGCCGTCGTCGCGCCGGTTCGCGCGGTGGTCCGCGACAGCAGCCGCTTGATAACCAGGGGATGCAGATCGCGCCGGAAGGGAAGAGTGTAATCGTGCCGATCCCGGCGTCCGCCGGGAAATACATAGACGTCCGGCATGAAGGCGTGGCCGCCACCCCTGCGCCCCATCAGGAAGCGGGGGGTGCCATCGCGCCGGTCGAGCAGGATGACGGTGCTTGCATCCCTTGGGCGCAGCTTCTCCCCGTTCTTCCGGAACGGTTCGTCGACAGCGAACGGTGCCGGCTCCACCACGACCGTGCTCACGGGCGGCGATCTCCGTTCTGATCCGGGGAAGCGTCGCCGTCTTCTCCCCCGAAGCCGTGCATCCGATAGGCCCATTGGAGGCCGATGACGGCGCCTTTGATCGGCTGGATCGTCAGAAGCGCCGCGAGAACGGCAAGCGGGATCCAGATGGCCAGGTGAATCCAGGGAGACAGCGGCCAGACCATGTCCGTCAGCATGTATCCGGTCAGAAGTACATGGCCGACGATGAAGATCACCAGGTAGGCGGGCAGGTCGTCGGCCCGATGATGGTGGATTTCCTCGCCGCAGACCGCACAGTGGTCGACGGGCTTGAGGAATGCCCGGAAAAGACGTCCGGTTCCGCAGGCGGGGCAGGTGCTCCGCATGCCGCGTCCGACCGACCGCATCAGCGGGCGTTCTGCCTCATGCATTCCGCCGTATCGTACCGGCTGCTCGCCTTGTCCATGCATCGCCTGCTCCTATCGCCCGCGCGCAGGCCGGGTTCCGGCCTTGCCGCGCCGCTGGCTTCGATCTCTTCGCCCGGATTTGTGGAAGGAGCGTGTCGCGGCAGGCATTTTCCGGCCTTCGCTCACCATGTCGAAGCGTAAGGCACCTGCAAGCGGGATGGCCTCCACGAGCGTAACGTCGACGGCATCGCCCAACTGGTAGCCGAGACCTGTCTTTTCACCGGTCAGTGCCTGATGGGCCTCGTCGTAGATGAAGTAGTCGGTGCCGAGCGTCGAGATCGGTACGAAGCCGTCCGCCCCGTATTCCGGCAGCGTGATGAACAGGCCGGCCTTCGTCACTCCCGACACCCGGCCTTCGAAATCCTCGCCGATCCGCTCGCTCAGGTGGTGCGCGATCAGGCGGTTGACCGTGTCGCGTTCCGCTGCCATCGCCCGTCGCTCGAACGTCGAAATCTCGGCGGCGATGTCGTCGAGGATCGCTTCCTCCTCCGGCGTGATGCCGCCCTCGCCGAGACCGAGCGAGCCGACCAGCGCGCGATGCACGATCAGGTCCGCATACCGGCGGATCGGGGAGGTGAAATGGGCGTATTTCATCAGGTTCAGCCCGAAGTGCCCGATGTTCTCGGGACTGTAGATCGCCTGGCTCTGCGAGCGCAGCACCATCTCGTTGACCATGGTCTGGTGCGGCGTGTCGAGAGCCCTGGCCAGGATCCCGTTGAAGGAATTTGCCCGTAGCTGGCCGCCCTTGGCCATCGAGAGGCCGATCGTGGCGAGGAATTCCCGTAGCGTTTCCTGCTTCGACAGCGCAGGTGCGTCGTGAACGCGGTAAACGAGAGGCTGCTTCTTCTTCTCCAGTGTTTCCGCCGCGGCGACGTTTGCCTGGATCATCATCTCCTCGATGAGCTTGTGGGCATCGAGACGCTCGGGGATGAACACGCGGTCGACGGTGCCATCGGGCTTGAGGATGATCTTCCGCTCCGGCATGTCGAGTTCGAGCGGCTGACGCCGCTCGCGCCCGCGCTTCAACATCGCATAGGCGTTCCAGAGGGGCTTCAGGATCGGTTCGAGCAACGGCCCCGTCTTGTCGTCGGGCTTGCCGTCGATGGCAGCCTGGGCCTGCTGGTAGGAGAGCTTGGCCGCGCTCTTCATCATGATGCGGTGGAAGGTGTGGCCGGCCTTTCGGCCCTCCTTGGAAAAGACCATGCGAACGGCGATCGCCGGGCGATCCTCGTCCTCGCGAAGGGAGCAGAGATTGTTGGAGATGCGTTCCGGCAGCATGGGCACGACCCGGTCCGGGAAGTAGACGGAGTTGCCGCGTTTCAACGCCTCGCGGTCGAGGGCGGAGCCGGTGCGCACATACCAGGAGACGTCGGCGATCGCGACGGTGACGATGACGCCGCCGGGATTGTCGGGGGAGGGGTCCGGCTCGGCATAGACGGCGTCGTCATGGTCCTTGGCATCGGCAGGATCGATAGTGATCAGCGGCAGATGACGCCAGTCTTCCCGCTTGGACATGTTTGCGGGGCGGGCCGTTTCGGCTTCGTCGATGACCGCCTGCGGGAAGACATGGGGAATGCCGTGGGCATAGATGGCGATCATCGAGATCGCCTTTTCGGAGCCTACGGAGCCGACGACCGAGAGGACGCGGGCGCGCGGCAGGCCGAACCGGCCGCTGCGGGCGACCTCGACCTCGACAAGGTCGCCGTCCTTGGCGTCGCCCATGCCGTCGCGCTCGATCAGCATCTCCTCGCCGCGCCGGTCGATCGGCATGAGGCTTGTCTCGTTCTCCATCATCCGGACCACGCCCAGCGATGCGCCGCGGCGCCTGTCGATGATCTTGATGACGCGGGCGGTATAGGCGGGGCCGCTACGGTCCTTGTTGGGAAAGATCTTCGCAAGCACCCTGTCGTTCAGGCCGGCAGCCGGCGTCTTGCCACCGCCTTTGCGGTCGGCGGTCTGGCGGATGAGAACGGCCGGCGCCGCGCCTTGGTCGTCAGGCCACTCGGCCGGGCGACCGATCAGTTCGCCGTCCTTGTCCCGCGTGGTGATGTCGAGCACCGTTATCGGCGGCAGGTCGCCGGGACGAGCAAGCGACTTGCGGCTCTTCTTCAGGAGGCCCTCGTCCTCCAGTGTCCGGAGAAGATCCTTCAGTTCCACCCGGGTCTCGCCCTTGAGGCCGAAGGCCTTGGCGATTTCGCGCTTGGAGGCGCGGTCGGGATTGCCGGCGATGAACTCGAGCAGAATTTCCCGCGGAGGCACGGCCCCGTGGATGATGACAGGCCCGCCGGAGGAGGGGGCGTTGGCATTCTTCCGGCTTCCGGCCGCGGATCTTTCTCGAGGTTCTCTTGTCACGTTCCGGTCTTCTTTGCCTTCGTGGATGCC
>JAEWKX010000306.1 GCA_023393575.1 Pseudomonadota bacterium | reverse complement strand
GTCCGGGATGGCGCGACCGGGCGCCAGATCCACTGCGCCGACGAAGCAGGAGCCCACGTCGAGTACGGAGCCCTCGTCCAGAAACAGGCGTGGACCGATAGATGCCGAGAAGCCTTTCATGCGGATGTCCTTGTTCCCGTACAACTTGTTACCAGATCGTGAAGAGAAATTAACGTGACGTTCATGACGAATTCACCTTTTTCACACTAGCGTCAAATTCTGCTTGTCTGTGGCGAACCACGCACGCGCGGGAACGTTGGGCCGCTTTTGGGATTTATGAGACATGACGATCAAGAATGCTGGTGGCGCCGTGAAGGGTCTTCTTGCTGCGACTGTGGGACTGGCAGTTCTGGCGACGCAGGACGTTCCGTCTGCTTCGGCGCAGAGTCTCTACGACCCCTATGCCTCCGATACGCTTCTGGTTGCTCCCGACGGCAGCATTCTGGACTACGTTCCCGAGCAGGGTGAAGTCGTCCTCAGCCGCGACCGGACCGGCCGCCGCATCCTGATCGATCGTTATGGAGAAGTGGTCGCGACCGAGATGTCTCGCGATGCCTATGGCGCGACAAGCATCGACCGCTACCCGCCGGCGCCGGGAGGCTACCGGCGCTATCGGGACGAGGCCGGATATCGCGACTACCGCGAATACCGCCCGGGTGAACCGGGGGAATTCACCGGGTCCGTCCCCGATCGCGGTTCGATCACCCGGCTGCCCCTGGAGGACCAGCCCTTTCCCGGCGATCAGCCGGAGGACGACTATGCCTCCATAGACCGGGAGCAGCAGCCTGCCCGAACGGTGGAGCCCGAAAAGCCGATCATCACCGTCACCAGGAAGCCGCAGGCGGAGATCGCCGCCTTGCAGGTCTTCCTCGATCGCGAAGGTATCTCGCCCGGCGTCATCGACGGGCATCTCGGCGATAACGTCAACAAGGCGATCGCCGCCTGGCAGGAGATGACCGGCGAAACGCTTGATCCCAACAACTCGGAGGACATCCTGCAGCGCCTCGCCTACTCCGGCGGCCTGCCGATCGTCGACTACACGATTACCGCCGCCGATGCGGCCGGCCCCTTCGTGGCATCCATTCCGGCCGATTACGCCGAGAAGGCGCAACTGCCCGCGATGTCCTACACCTCGACCAGCGAGAAACTGGCCGAGCAGTTCCACATGGACGAGAACTACCTGAAGGCGCTCAACCCGGACAAGGACTTCTCCGTTCCGGGCACGATCATCAAGGTCATCAATCCCGGCCAACCGAAGAAGGGCAATGTCGCGCGCATCGTCGCCGACAAGAGCAAGAAGCAGGTTTTCGCCTATGGCGAGGACGGCGCATTGATTGCCGCCTACCCCGCGACCATCGGCTCGACCGATACCCCCTCGCCCACCGGAACCCATTCCGTACAGCGCATCGCGCTGGATCCCGGCTACACCTACAATCCGAAGATCAATTTCAAGCAGGGCAACAACGACCAGATCCTGCAGATCCCGCCCGGTCCCAATGGTCCCGTCGGCACCGTCTGGATCGCGCTGTCCAAGCCGAGCTACGGCATCCATGGCACACCGGACCCGTCGAAGATCGGCAAGACCAACAGCCATGGCTGCATCCGCCTGACCAACTGGGATGCGACCGAACTGGCGAAGATGGTCAAGCCAGGCGTCAGCGTCGAATTCGTGGAATAGGAAAAGGCGCCCGAGGGCGCCGTTTCGCGGGGAGCAGGCCTTACGATCAGTTCAGGCCGCCAAGCGTCCTGAGGCGACCAGCCGCAATTTTCCCGATCGCACCACCTTGGCCGGCATCAGCCGAACCACTTCCTGAGCAAAAGCCGCGGCATTCTCCAGCGCCTTGTCGAGATTGCTGACCTTGGCAGGATTGAGCGTGTGAAGCGTGCCGCCCGTCTCGAACGGTTCCTTGAACGCATTGCGCTCGCCGATGGGCGTGTTCAGGACGTTCACGCCGCGGGCGGCAAGCAGGCCCTTGATGGCGAGCAGCGCCTTGGTCGTGACCATGGAGGTAACACGCGTCAGGACGACGGAATGAGGAATGGCGAGGTTGGCCTTTTCCTTCATCAGGTTCAGCAGATCGAGAATCTGTGCGGCACCCCTTGCGTCCATGGCCGAGCCCTGCACCGGGATCATCACGTGGTCGGACAAGCCGATCGCGGTCGTCACCAGCGCATCCCTGGCGCCTGCGAGGTCGATGACAAAGAAATCAACCTGCTCCGCCATTTCCCGCAGATGACACTGAAGCGAGGCGACGGAGACCTCCGAGATCACCTCCAGATTGCGCACCGGGCCGGAAATCTCCGCCCATTGGGTGATCCAGTGCTGCGGATCGCAATCGATGATGGCGACGCGATGGCCCTGATGGGCGAGCTCAGTTGCGAGGAGAAGCGCGGCGGTGGTCTTACCGGCACCGCCCTTGGCATTGGCAAAGGAAATTACGGGCATTCTCGATCCTTGAAGGGCATGAGCCGCATCGCTCAGATGCGCACCGGGGAGGCATGGTGCATTGACGGCCACCTTGCTTAATCATGGTTAACAAAGGGTAAATT
>JAEWKX010000260.1 GCA_023393575.1 Pseudomonadota bacterium | reverse complement strand
CTGGTGGATATTCCCTTGCGCACAACAGCTATGGCGCGGCTGTGCGAGCCTGTCAATTTCCGGGGGAGGCCACATCCCGTCCCTTGTCCGATAACGAAAAGCCGTCCGCCGGGGAGGCGGACGGCTCGGGAAGATGATGATGGTCAGATCAGCCGCCGTTGGTAGCTCCGCCTGCGGCGGGCGGAGTGGCCGGAGCCGGATCGGCGGGAGCCACGTCATTGGTCGCGCCACCCGGTGCCGGGGCGACCGGAGCCGGGGCCGTATCGGTGGCTTCCGGCGTGGTCGAAGAGGTCGTGGCCGGGTCGGTGCCGGGTTCGCCGCCCATGTTGCCCCAGATGAAGGCGCCGATCAGAAGGACGGCCAGCACGGCCAGCCACGGCACCCAGGACGAACTGCGGCGGGCATCGACATTGTTGTTCACGAGGTCCGGGCGGCGGTCCCGCAGGTCCGGACGATTGTCATTCGGATCAAAGGTCATGGGTTCTTCCTCCGTTTAACCTGGCAGAAGAACGGAGAGTCACGCAAATTTGTTCCGCATCGACACGAAGCTCCCTTGGCGCCGGTCCCTGCAGCCTATTCGCCGCGCGGAAAACGCTGGCTCTCCTCCAGCACGTTGAGGTCCATGTGGTTGCGCATGTAGCGCTCGGACGCCTTCTGCAGGGGCTGGTAGTCCCAGGGGAAATAGGCGCCGTTGCGCAGCGCCTCGTAGACGACGTGCCGCCGCGCCTGGCTCTCGCGCACCGCTGCGTCGTAGCCGGCAAGGTCCCAGCGCTCCTCCGCCAAGGCCGACAGCTCCCGCATGACCGCGGTGTGGGCGGGATCGCCGGCGAGGTTCGTCATCTCGGACGGATCCGCCGCCATGTCGACGAGGATAGGCGGGTCGACTTCGCAGAGGGTCAGCTTGTAGCGCCCGTCGCGGATGGCGACGAGAGGCGCGACCGAGCCCTCGGCGGCATATTCCATCGGCACGGGTCCACGCCGCTTCTCGCCTCGGGCGATCGGGGCAAGGTCGGTGCCATCGGTCCAGGGCAGAAGCCCAGCCATGTCGATGCCGGCGAGGGCGGCAACGGTCGGGCAGACGTCGAGGGTGGAGACCGGCTCCTCCACGAGGCGCGGCTGCCAGCCGGGCGCGGCGATCATCAGCGGTATGCGGGCGGAGCCCTCGAAGAAGTTCATCTTGAACCACAGGCCACGGTCGCCCAGCATGTCGCCATGGTCGGAGACGAACAGGACGGCGGTGTTCTCCGCCATCCGGCCGCGCTCCAGCACGTCGAGGATCTCGCCGATCTTGTCGTCGACATAGGAGATGTTGGCGAAATAGCCGCGCCGCGCCCGGCGGACATCCTCGGCGGTGATGTCGAAGGCCCTGTGGTCGCAGGCGTCCATCAGGCGCTTCGAATGCGGATCCTGTTCCTCATAGGGAATTGCCGGGATCGAGGGATCGAGGGCGGCGCAATCCTCGTAGCGGTCCCAGTATTTCCGCCGCGCCACATAGGGGTCGTGCGGATGGGTGAAGCTGACGGTAAGGCACCAGGGCCGTGCGTCCTGGCCGCGCGACAGGTCGTGGAGCTTGCGGGTGGCATGGTAGCCGACCTCGTCGTCATACTCCATCTGGTTGGTGATCTCGGCCACGCCCGCGCCGGTGACGGAGCCGAGGTTGTGATACCACCAGTCGATGCGCTCGCCGGGCCTGGCATAATCCGGGGTCCAGCCGAAATCCGCAGGATAGATGTCGGTCGTCAGCCGCTCCTCGAAGCCGTGGAGCTGGTCGGGGCCGACGAAATGCATCTTGCCCGAAAGCGCCGTCTGGTAGCCGGCGCGGCGCAGGTGATGCGCGAAGGTCGGTATGTCGGAGGAGAACTCCGCCGCGTTGTCGTAGACCCGCGTGCGGCTCGGCAGCTGCCCCGACATGAAGGAGGCCCGCGCCGGGGCGCAGAGCGGGCTTGCGGTATAGGCATTGGCGAAGCGCACCGAGCGCTCCGCCAATGCCTTCAGATGCGGGGCATGGAGAAAATCGGCCGGCCCGTCGGAGAACAACGTGCCGTTCAGCTGATCCACCATGAGGATCAGTATATTCGGTCTGTGCTGCACGCGTGCCTTCCCTCAGAGCCCCAGCGCCGCGGCCACGGCATCCTTGGCTGGCTTGCCGTCGAGGGTGGTAACGCCGGCGATCCACGGTTCGAAGGCCGCGGGGTTTTCCTTCAGCCACGCCTTGGCCGCATCCTCGGAATCCTCGCCCCCGAGGATTTCGCCCATCAGCACGTTCTCCATCTCGACCGTGAAGGTCAGCTGCTTGAAGAAAGTCGCGGCATTCGGGCACTCGGCCGACCAGCCGGTACGGGAAAGCGTGAAGACCTCCGCGCCGCCGAAGTTCGGCCCGAAATATTCGTCACCGCCAGAGAGGTATGTGATCTCGAACTGCTCGTTCATCGGGTGCGGCGCCCAGGCGAGGAAGACGACCGGCTTGTTTTCCCCGGTGGCACGCTCGACCTGGGCCAGCATCGCCTGCTCGCCCGATTCCACCAGTTCCCAGTCCTTGAGATCGAAGTCACCGGAATCGATCATCTTTTGGATGTTGGTGTTTGCAGGCGCGCCCGGCTCGATGCCGTAGATCTTGCGTTCGAAATCCTCCGCATGGGCGGCGAGATCGGCGAAGTCCTTGATATCCTTTTTGGCCGTAGCGGTCGGAACGGCGAGCGTGAACTTGGCGCCTTCGAGGTTTCTGGTCAGCACTTCGGCGGCCTTGGCTTCATTGAGGTCGTCGATGAAGGCCTGCTGCGCCGGCATCCAGTTGCCGAGGAAGACATCGATCTCGCCGTTCTTCATCGACTGGTAGCCGATCGGGACGGACAGGGTCTTGACGTCCGGCTCGTAACCCAAGGCCTCCAGAAGGAAGGCGGCAACGCCGTTGGTGGCGGTGATGTCGGTCCAGCCCGGATCGGAGAGCCGGATGGTCTTGCAGGATTCTGCGTCCGCCGCGGCGGCCGGCAGAGCCGAAAGAGCCGCAATGAATGCTGTGGTGCAGGCAAGGACGCGCGCGCCCCGGATGCAAGGCAGAGTCATGCTTGTTCCCCTTCTTCTATTTGCTAGGATTATTGAACCGCGGCAATCTGTCGCCGTGAAGGCGGTTTTTTTCGATAGATGGCATAAGGTGAATTTATGACTCTTACACCGGTCGATCTGGGCTGGCTGAGGCTGTTCAACGAGATCGCCCGGCACGGCTCGCTGTCGGCAACAGGCCGCGTGCTAGGGCTGAGCCAGCCCGCGATCAGCTACCAGATACGGCAGTTGGAGGCGGCCTTCGGAGTGCCTCTTCTCCACCGCCGGCATCGTGGCGTGGCGCTGACCCGCGAAGGCAAGCAGTTGCTGGATATCGTGGCGCGCTCGGTTTCGGACATCGATGCCCTCGTCGACCGCCTGCGGCAGCCGGTGCGGCGGCCGTCATTCCGATTGTCTACCGACTATGCGTTCGCGACGCTCTGGCTCATTCCCCGCATGCAGAGCATTCGCGCGCTTCATCCGGACATCGACATCCAGATCGTCTCGACCCAGAGGCTCGCCCCGGACTGGGCCGAACAGGCGGAAATAGCCGTTGCATTCGGGTCCCGGACCGAGTTCGGCCAGGACGGCCGGATGATGATGCCCGAACGGGTGGTGCCGGTCTGCGCACCCGCGTTGCTGGAGCGGACCGGCACAGGCGATACGCTTCTCGCCACGGCACCGCTCGTCCACCTGGAGGCCCTGGGCGCCTCCCCCTGGTTCGACTGGCCCGGCTATCTCTCCAAGGCAGGCATTCAGCGGCCGGTCGCGGCGGCAGGCGGCGATACGAGCTTCAACACCTATTCGATGGTAGTGCAGGCCGCCCTCGGGGGACAAGGCCTGGCGCTGGGCTGGCTCGGGCTCGTCGACAGCCAGATCGCCACCGGCCTGCTCGCCGCGGCAGGTCCGGAGATCACGGCGGAAGACAGGGGTTACTTCCTGCTGTCCTCCTCGACCGACCGCAACATCCGGCGCCTTGCCGACTGGCTGCTGGCGGAGGCGGGATTGAACGAAGGACGTTAGTTGCGGGCGCTCATGGCGCGGGCGGCGACCCAGTTGTGCCACCCCTCCTCGCTGCCGTTGAAGACGTTGAGGTCGATCTTGCCGTCGACGCCCTGCGACAGCCCCGAGCCGGAATATTGCCAGAAGACGAATTTGCGGCCCGGATAGACCTTCGAGGGGTGCTGGGCGACGGCCCGCAGCCAGAAGGGATAGTTCTCGAAGGCGCCGACGAGGTTGTCCTTGTAGAAGTCCGGCGCCGTGTAGATGACCGGGCGCTGACCGTAATGCTGCTCCAGCTTGTCCATGAAGACCTGCATCTTCTCCAGGACGTCGGCGCGCGAGGGGCGGCGCTTGCAGGCGGAATCACCGTTCCATTCGACGTCGATCACGGGCGGCAGGGCATCCGGATCGCGCGGAACGTTGCGGATGAACCAGTCCGCCTGCTCGCTGGCGCGGCGGCACCAGTAGAAGAAATGATAGGCGCCGCGGCGGATGCCGGCCTCCTTGGCCCGCCGCCAGTTGGTCCTGAACATCGGGTCGAAATGGTCTCCGCCGTCGGTCGCCTTGATATAGGCGAAGTTCGCCCCTTGCGTCCTCAGCTTCGCCCAGTCGATCTCGCCCTGCCAGCGGGAGACGTCTACGCCATGCACCGCATAATGCTTCGGTGCCACCTTGCCGAAGTTGATCGGCTTGGCGTCCCGGAAGCGCTGGCTGTAGATCTTCGAGCGGCCGACCGGTCCGACACCGGCCGGATTGTCGGGAAGGAGAAGCGCCATCGGGCGCTGCGAGGGGACCGGCATACCGACGGTCGTCGTCACCGGTGTGAAAGCCTGCGGACGAACGACGTCACCGGCCCAGGCCAATGCCTTCTGCGGCAGGGAGCGGGGCTCGGCGGCTGGCCCGCCGCCACTTTCCCCCGGCACGGGCGCCGCAGG
>JAEWKX010000248.1 GCA_023393575.1 Pseudomonadota bacterium | reverse complement strand
ATCAGGATCTCGGCGATGGCAAGCGCCCCGAGCGGCGTATTCTCCGACGGCTTGAACACCATGGCGTTGCCGCAGACGAGCGCCGGCGCCGCCTTCCAGCAGGCGATCTGCTGGGGATAGTTCCACGCGCCGATGCCGACGCAGACGCCGAGCGGCACGCGCTTGGTGATGGCGAAATCCTGGCCCAGCGGGATATAGTCGCCGTTCAGGCCGGCAGCGGCGATGCCGCCGAAGAATTCGAGGCTGTCGGCGCCGGAGGTCGGGTCGGCGACGATCGTCTCCTGGATCGGCTTGCCGGTGTCCAGCGTCTCCAGTTCCGAAAGCTCGCGGTTGCGCTCCCGCATGATCTCGGCTGCCCGCTTCAGGATGCGGCCGCGCGCTGTCGGGCTCACCGCCGCCCATTCCGCCTGTGCCCGCCGGGCGGATGCGACGGCCCGCTCGACGATGGCCGGCGTCGCCGCATGCAACCGGGCGACGATCTCCCCGGTCGCCGGGTAGATGCTCTCGATCACCGTGCCGGCGGTGTCGTCCACATGCTCGCCATCGATGAAATGGCTGGCCTTCGGTTGCGCGCGCATGATTATTCTCCTGGCCGGCTGGAAGGGAAGGCGGATGCCCTGGCATCCTTGATGAAGGGGCGAAGCTGCAGGTCGAGGTATTCTTCCGTCAGCGCCATCGAGGCGGTGCTGCCGATCGTGGCCGAGCGCAGGCTCTGGCGGATGTAGAGGCCGTCGATCATCGCTGCGATGCCCTCGGCGATCCGCGCTGCGTCGTCCGGGGGGCAGAGCCGTTCGAGGCCGTGGAGAAGGTTGGAGCGCAGCCGCCGGGCATAGACGACCAGCAGCCGGCGAACGTCTTCCGAGCGCTGCGCCTCGACGTAGAAGGCAAGCCATGCCGCAACCGTCTCCGGGGCGAACTGATCGGACTGGAAGGACACGCGGATGATGGCGGAAAGCCGTTCGCGCGGCGTGTCGACATGTTCGAGCGCCGCGACGACATCCGCCCGCAAGCGGCCCAGGAGGCTGCGGATCGTCGCCACCAGCAATTGCTGCTTGCTGCCGAAGTAGTGGTGGGCGAGCGCCGGCGAGACCCCGGCTTCCCGCGCGATGTCGGACATCGTCACGTCCAGCGATCCGTGCTGACCGATCGCCCTGAGCGTCGCGTCCACCAGCGCCTTGCGGCGCAGCGGCTCCATTCCGATACGGGGCATGGCTGATCTCCGGTTTCCGGCACTGTATTATTGATTAACTGATCAATCAATGATGATGATGGCCAGTTCATCAGCTGCATATTGACGAAGCGCGATGCTCATCCAGATTCCCATGAAGTGATGTGCGTGCCCCTGGTCGATTGGAGAATTGCCATGGCTTTCGGAATGGAAACGCCGCATGCGGCGCAGGTGAGGGACAAGTGGGGCTGGTTTCTTGCCCTCGGCGTCCTGCTTCTGGTCCTCGGGCTCCTCGCCTTTCTCAACGTCTTCCTGGCCACCGTGGCCTCCGTGCTCTACATCGGCGCGATGATGCTCGTCGGCGGCGCCGTCCAGTTGGTGCATGCGTTTCAGGCCAAAGGCTGGAGCCAGGCGATCTACTGGGGTGTGAGCGGCCTGCTTTACATGCTCGCGGGCTTCCTGGCCTTCTGGAACCCCGCGCTGATGGCGGCTCTCTTCACGCTCTTCATGGCGGGAGCGCTCCTGGTTGCCGGGGCAGCCCGGATATGGGTCGGCTACAGGATGCGGCCGATGAAGGGGGCGGGCTGGATCATTTTCGGCGGCCTCGTAACTGCGCTCGCAGGCATCGCGATAGCCACCGGCTGGCCGGTGAACAGTCTCTGGATTCTCGGTCTCTTCCTTGCGATCGACCTGACGGTGCAGGGCTGGGCGCTGATTGCGGTGGCGCTTGCCGTCCGTCGCTGAAGGCCCTCGGTCCCGCCCGTGGCCGGTACCGGAATCGGGTTGCAACCTATTGAATCAAAATCACCCTAACCTTCATGTAACCTTCACATAAGCGAAAGGCTTTGTTGAGGAATGGGGAAGATGCTCCGCGTGCTTTAGACCATTGCGCGCATGGAGTAAGTCATGACCTTGGCGGCCGCAATCGAACCCGGCCTTTTCAGGCGATATGCGGGAGACCAGCTTCTCACGCTCTCGAAGCTGGTTCTGGAAAGTGCGTTCCAGCCGATCGTCGAGGTCGCGACCGGAACGGTGTTCGGTTACGAGACCCTGATGCGCGGGTTCGACCGGGTGGGCTTTTCCTCGCCGCTCGAACTTCTCGACCAGGCCGCCGAGGCGGGCCAACTGCTTGCGCTGGAGCAGATGATGGCGGCCCGCGCGCTCGCGAAGTTCTCGACCCTGCCGGACTTCGCCTCGGCGACGCTCTTCCTCAATCTGGACGTCCGTCTTATCAAGGACGGCGACTACATCATCGAAAGGCTTGTCCAGCACCTGCGGAAGGCGAACATCCCGCCGTCCTCCGTCTGCTTCGAGCTGTCGGAGCGCTTCGACAATACGAGCGTACCCGAGTTCGCGGCACTGGTGGACAAGCTCCGCAAGGCGGGGTTCAAGCTCGCCATCGATGATTTCGGCGTCGGCCACGGGGAAATGAAGCTCCTGTGCGACTACCAGGTGGATTACCTCAAGATCGACCGCCACTTCATCGACGGGATCGACCAGAGCCCGCGCAAGCGCCATCTCTTCAAGAACATCGTCCATATCGCCCATGTCCTCGGGGTCCGGGTGATCGCCGAAGGTATCGAGACCGAGGCGGAGCTGCTGACGTGCCGGGAATACGGCGTGGACCTCGTGCAGGGTTATTTCATCGCCCGGCCGACGACGTTCCAGAACGAGCTGCAGCCTTCCTTCCCGCATCTGGCGGAGATCGGCAGAAGCCGCCGCTCCAGCCAGTCGCTGGACGAGATCCTGATCCGCAAGCAGATCGAGCGCCTTCCGGCCGTCTACGAGCATGAGAGCATCGACCGGGTATTCGAGCTCTTTCGCCGCAACCCGCGCCAGGCTTTCTTTCCGGTCCTCAATGCCAATGGCGAACCGCGCGGCGTGATCAACGAGTACCACCTGAAGGAATTCATCTATCAGCCCTTCGGCCGCGACCTGCTCAAGAACAAGGTCTACGAGCGGACGATCTCCCATTTCGTCGATATGGCGCCGATCATCGGGCTGGATGCCGATGCCGAAGAACTGATGAGCCTCTTTGCCAGCATGGACAATTCCGCCTGCGTCATCCTGACGGAGAACATGCGCTATGCGGGCGTCGTCTCGGCGGCGTCGCTCGTCAAGGTCATCAGCGAGAAGCAGCTGAAGATCGCCCAGGACCAGAACCCGCTGACGGGGCTGCCGGGCAACCG
>JAEWKX010000235.1 GCA_023393575.1 Pseudomonadota bacterium | reverse complement strand
GACATACGCCGCGAGCCGCAGCGGCCCTCGCTGCCCTTGGTCGAAACGCCCCCCGCAGAGCCACCCGTGCCCACCGCATCCGCGGTGACAGTCAAGGCGCCCCTCGTCGCTCCCGCGGCGCCGCGCGAGCGACCGGCGCCTCCCGCCTCACCCTCCACCGTCCAACCCGCACCACAGGTTCGGCGTGAACCGGTGCTCGACGAAGCGGCAGACATCCTCGATGCCGCGCGTAACAGGGTGCTTCAGGGGCCTTCGGTTCCTGTCCGTACGCCGCCTGCCATCCTGCCTGAGACACCGGCAGTTCTCGGAAGCGATTTCGAACGGATCCTGGAGGAGGAGATGGCGAGCAATCTTGCAGCCCGCGAGCGTGAGGCGCTTCCCCAGCGGCCGGCGGACAAGCCGCCACTGACCGGAGCCACGCCCGAGCCATCGCTACAGGCGGAAGTCGCGCGGATCTTCGGCGAGATGTCGGTGACGCGGGAGAAATAATCCCTCGGCGAAAAGGAAAGGCCGGGCATTCGCGCCGGCCTTTCCGGCTGTCCGCGATGATCAGGCGGCCTGTACTGGGCTGCGCGCATCCGCCGCCCAGCCGGGTTCCGACATCGCTTCGGACTGGCTTCCCGTCTTGAAACGGTCGATCTTCTCCGTCAGGACGCCGACACGCTGGCGCAGCCCGTGGATCTCGGCGTTGTTCTCCTCGACCATAGCGGCGTTCTGCTGGGTGATCAGCTCCACTTCGTGCACGGCCTGCGTCACCTCGTTGATCCCGGTCGCCTGCTCGCCCGTTGCGCCCGAGATCGCCGCCACGAGCTTGCGGACATCCGTGACGTGGGTGATGATCCGGTTAAGCGCTTCCCCGGTTTCCTCGACAAGCTGCACGCCGTTGCTGACCTGAGTCGAACTGGCGGAGATGAGGCCCTTGATCTCGCGTGCCGCGCCGGCGCAACGCTGAGCGAGTTCGCGGACTTCCTGGGCGACGACGGCAAAGCCCCGTCCGGCCTCGCCGGCGCGGGCTGCCTCCACGCCGGCGTTCAACGCCAGGAGATTGGTCTGGAAGGCGATCTCGTCGATGACGCCGATGATCGTTGCGATCTTTTCCGACGAGCGGCTGATCTCGCCCATCGCATCGACCGCCCGGGACACGACTTCACCCGAACGGACGGCAAACTCCTCGGTCTCGTTTACCGAAGCTGCCGTCTGCCGAGCGCTGTCGGCCGTCGACCGCACGAGATCGCCGAGATGCCGCAGCGCACGGGAACTCTGCTCGAGTGCCGAAGCCTGTTGTTCGGTTCGCCGTGCCAGATCATCGGCGGAGGCTGTCAGATTGCCGGTACCGCCCTTGATCTCCCCCGTGGTGGCGCGGACATCGTCGAGGGTCGCCCGAAGCGCTTCCACCGCCGTATTGTATGTCCTGGCCATGGGCACGAAGTCGTCCGCGAGACGGTCGTCCATGCTCCGTTCCAGATCACCCTCCGCAAGCTGCGTCAGGGCGTCAGACAATGCTTTGAGGGCCGCATGCTGTTCAGCCGCGATCCGGGCCCGCTCCTCCGCGCGCCGCGCCGATTCTGCGCTCGATTGCTCGCGGGCGGCGGCGGCTTCCTGCTCCAGGCGGATGTTTTCCAGTGCTGCATCCCGGAACACGGTGACGGAACGGACCATGTCACCGATTTCGTCACCCCGCTCGCGGCCTTCGATCCGAACTTCGAGATCACCTTCGGCCAGACGCTTCATCACGTCGGTGACGCGGCGCAGCGGCCCCCGCAGCGTCTCGACCAGCATCAGCCCGCCGGCGATCGCCAGCAGGGTTCCCGCGACCATCGCGATCACCGAGAGGTTCGCCGAACGTTCGCTATCCTCCTTGCCGACCTCCTGAGCCTGGGCGATGAAAGCCTGCAGGCCCGCCATCCCTTCAGACAGCGTGGAGGAAGCCCGGGTCCGGGCCTTGTTCCAGCGTGTCTCGATGGCCAGCATCGACGCCGAGGCGTCTTCGATCGCCGTCAGCGGTGCATGGATATCGCTTGCGAAGGTGCTCATGGCGGAATTCGCGTTGCCGAGTTCGGAAACCTTGGCGCTTGAAGTGCGAAGGAATGCGACGTCGTCCAGCACGAACTGCCTCGCCTCTTCCGTCAACTGCGACCCCAGGCGTTCCATGTGCAATTGCAGCGAATTCCCGACCGTCAGGGATGCCTCCACCTGCGCCAGCAGGTTCTTGAGCGAGGTGACATCTCCCTCAAGCGTCGCGAACCGCTCGGCGGCGTCGCCAGACTTCTTCAAGACGTTCTGCTGCAACTCACTCTGGAAACGCATGAAGCCGCTGGCCGCAACCCGAAGGTTCTGTGCCTTCTCGGGTGCAGGCACGTCGGACGTCGCGACCTTGAGCAAGTCCTCCGTGGCGGTGCGGATCGGCGCCAGGCCAGCCATGACCTTCTCGCTCACCAGGGCCTTGATCGGCTCGAACTCCGCAAGCAGCGTTTGCGCCTGCACTTCTGCCGCCTTGGCGGTACCTTCGTCGGAGCTTGCATTGCGAACGGCACTCCGCAGATTGTCGATGCGCTCGGCAATGGATTTATAGGCAAAGGATTCGAAAAGGGCGCTTTTCGCGAAGCGCTCCTGCCCGTCGAACTTCTTGCGCAGATTGCCGAGGCGCTGATGCACCCCTTGGGAAATCTCCTTCACCGCCGCAAGATGGATGGCGACCTGTTCTTGGTTGGCGTCCCGCTGATTCTCCAGCTCCCACAAGGCCTCGGTGCGCTCGCGCATGGCCGGCGCAAGCTTCACCACCACCTCGATTCGTTGCCGATCCGCATCGCTGACCAAC
>JAEWKX010000221.1 GCA_023393575.1 Pseudomonadota bacterium | reverse complement strand
CGGCAGTCCGTTCCAGGGGCTGGCGATGAAGGATGCGAGCGTGGCCGAAATCTTCATCGATGCAAGCCGCAAGGCCTTCACGACGCTGGTGGACCAGGCGATCGAACGGAAGGTGGATTTCCTCCTCGTCGCGGGCGACGTCTATGACGGCGACTGGAAGGACAACAAGATCGGCCTGTTCTTCAACCGCGAGGTGGCGAGGCTGGGGCGGGCGGCAATTCCCATCTTCCTGCTGAAGGGAAATCACGACGCCGAAAGCGTCATCACCAGGACGATCACCCTGCCTCAGAACGTCCGCGAGTTTCCCGTCAACAAGCCCGGCACCTTCACCCTCGATCACCTCAAGGTGGCGCTGCACGGTCAGGGCTTTGCCGAACGTTCGGCGACGGAGAACCTCGCGCTCGCCTATCCGCCGCCGCGGCCCGGCTGGTTCAATATCGGCGTGTTGCACACTTCGCTCACCGGCCGCGAGCCGCATGCGCCTTATGCGCCGTGCTCGGCGGAGGATCTGCGGTCGCGCGGCTACGACTATTGGGCGCTGGGGCATGTCCATGAGTATGAAGTGGTGGCGGAGAACCCCCTGGTGATCTTTCCCGGCAACCTGCAGGGACGTTCGATCCGGGAGCAGGGTGCCAAGGGCGCCGTGCTCGTCACTGTGGAAGACGGCCGTATCACCCATGAGCGCATCATCACCGACAGCGCCCGCTTCGCCCACATCTCCGTGACGGTCGAAGTCGAGGACGATCTGCCGGCGATCTTGAAGCGAATCGAGGCGGCGCTGGAGAATGTGGCGGAGGTGATGGAAGGCCGGCCGCTGGCGCTGCGCATCCGCCTGACCGGCAGGAGCCGTTGCCGCCGGGAACTGCTCGCCTCCGCACGGGATTTCCGCGACGAGGCGCAGGCCGCCTGCCACCGTTGCCACGAGGACATCTGGCTGGAGAAGCTCGAGGTAGGCGTGGAGGAGCCCGAGGCATCCGGAACGGGCGTCGCAGGAAGCCTGCTTGGCCTCGAAGGTCTGCTGCCGCTGGAGAGCTTTCCACCGGAGCTTCTGGCGGAGGCGGAAGCGAAGGTCGCGGAAATCGCGGCCCGCCTTCCGGGCGGTCTCGGGGCGCAGCAACTGGCACTTGGAGACGATGCGGAGACGCTGCTCGCCGAAGCGCGCGACCTGCTGCTCGCCCGGGCGGGAGGGGCCCGATAGTGCGCTTCGAACGTCTCGACATCCTGCGCTACGGCGCGCTGACAGACCGCAGCCTCGCCTTTCGCCCGGATGCGCGGCTCCATATCGTCTACGGGCCGAACGAGGCGGGAAAATCTTCGGCACTCTCGGCGATCTCGGACCTCTTGTTCGGCTTTCCGGCGGCCGCTCAATACAGCTTCCACCATGATCCGGCGGCACTGCGGGTCGGAGCGACGATTTCGTCGCAGAATGGCGCACAGGTGAGCTTCCGCCGCCGACGCGGCCGCAAGAGCACGCTGCTGGCCGCCGGTGATGCCGAGGAGGCGTTGCCGGACGATGCGCTGACGCCGTTCCTCGGCACCCTCGGCCGCGATGTCTTCGAGCGTGCGTTCGGATTGAACTCACTGTCGCTGCGGGCCGGGGGCGAAAGCATGCTGAAGAGCGGCGGCGAGATCGGCAGCCTGCTCTTCTCCGCCGCTTCCGGACTGACCGGTCTCGCCGATCTTCGCAAGGAACTGGAGGGGGAGGCCGATTCCATCTATGCGCCGCGCCGCTCGAAGGACCGGCTGTTCTACCAGGTGCTCGACGCCCACGAGGAGGCGCGCCGCGCCGAGCGTGAAAGCGAGTTGAAGTCCGGCGACTGGAAGAAGCTCTTGTCGGAGCAGGCGGAGGTGGCTGCGGAACTTGAGCAGGTATCCGGCGAGCGGCAGGAGGTCAGGCGGGCGCTGGAGCGGTTGCGGCGCCTGCAGCGACTCGACCCGATCATCCGCGAGATCGACCGCGAGCGTGCCCAGCTCGCCGCCTTCTCTGCCCTGGCCGGCCTGTCCGCCGATTTCGAGGCGCGTCTGGCCTCGCTCCTGGAACGATTGCGCGAGAACGGCGACGCCCGCCGGCGCGCCGAGGGCGACGTGGCACGGCTGCGTGAGGAGATCGCCGCGATCCACGTCGATGGTCCGCTGGTTGCCGCTTCCGCCGCCGTCATGGCCGCCCATGCCGACAAGGGTGTCTATCAGAAGGCGCGGGAGGACATCGCCCGCGTCCGTGGAGAAGTGGAGGATTTCGACCAGCGGCTGTTGCAAGCGGCGCGTCGTCTCGGTCTTTCCGCTTCGGACGATCTGGAGGGCCGACAGCCGCCCGACGCCGAGCTTGCCCGCTTGCGCACCCAGGTGGACGAGGGCACGGCCCTCGATCGCCGCCTGCGGGACGTGCGGCAGCGGCTGGTGGAGCAGCACGAGGCATTGCGGCGGTTGCGCAGCGACGCGGCTTCCGGGCGCCTTGTCGATCCGAAACCGTGGGCAGAGCAACTGGCGGCGCTGCAGCCGGATCTTGCCGACCTCCAGCGCATCGAGATGCTGCAGGTCAAGCTGGCGCGGGCCGAAGCCGATCTCGCTGCCGCCGTCTCGCGGCTCGATCCTCCCGTGGCCGATCTTCGCCGACTGGCCGCCGTGCCGCTGCCCGAACCGGCGGAACTCTCCAACCATCGGCGTGTCATCGAGCAGATGCGGGTGGAGGCGAGGAACGCCGCCTCGAGGGCCGCAGGACTGGAAGAGCAGGCGGCGGCGATCGGCCGGCAGCTCGCGGCGCTGGAAGGAGCCGGCCGCATCGTCTCGCGCGACGATCTGCTGGCAAGCCGCGGCAACCGCGATGCGGTACTGGACCAACTGCGCCTGACACCGGAGCTTGCCGGCTTCGACCGCCTGGCATCGGCGATCGACCATGCGGACCGGATGGCCGACTCGGCGCTCGCCGACGCCGAGCGGGTGACGCGCCATGCCGAACTGACGCTGCGGCAGAGCGAATTGCAGCGGGCCGTTGAGGAGGCCGGCCCGGCAGTGCGGGATGCGGAGATAGCTCTCTCCGATGCCGTCACCGACTATGAGGACGGCTTCCGGACGTCGGGTATCCGGCCGGCCTCTCCGGAACGGATGATCGAATGGCGGCGGGCGGTGGAGGAGCTCTTCCGTCAGTTGCGGGATGTCGAGGGACTTCGGGACGAGTGCGATGCCCTGCGGCTGAAGGACAAGGCACTGCGGCCGGTGCTGCTCTCTCTGGCCGATGCCGTCGGGCTTGCCGCCGTTGCACTCCCGACGCTGGCCGTCGGCCGGGGGGTGGAACGCCGGCTGGCCGAAATTGCGCAGGACTGGATGGACAGCCGCTCCGGCGAGGCCAAGCGCGCCATGGCGGAAGAGGCGATCGTAGAGCTCGAGAGGCGTGAGCAGGCGCTGCTCGCGGAGGTCGCGCGGTGGCGGTCGCTGTTTTCCGCGGCGGTTGCGGCGGTCGGGCTGTGCGAGGACGCGGATACGGCCATGGCGCTTGCTGCGCTCGAAGCATGGCGCACGGTGCCAGGCATTCTGTCCGAACGTCAAAACCGCCAGCGTCGCGTGCGCGGCATGACGCGCGACATGGAGGCGTTCGAGGAGGCGGTGGGAAGGCTCGTCGGCACCGTGGCGCCGGATCTGGGGGACACTCCCGCGGATGTCGCGGCCGGCCTTCTGCACGATCGGATGCTGTCCGCGGCCGCGGAGAACAACCGTCGTGAATCGCTGGCCGGCCAGATCGAGCGCGCCGAGCTGCTGCTGGCCAGGCTGGTCGTCGAGGAGAGGGAGCTTGCGGGCGAGATGGAGGAGATTGCCTTGCATCTCTCGAGGAAGCCCGGCGAGCTGCCGCAGGTCGTGAACGATCTGCGCGAGCGGCATCGGCTTGAAGATGGCCTGAGGCAGTGCCGCGCACGCTTCGCCGAGCAGGCGGACGGAGTTTCGGAAGATGAGATTCGCGCCGCGCTTGCCGGCTTCGACAAGGTGGCGGCGGGG
>JAEWKX010000132.1 GCA_023393575.1 Pseudomonadota bacterium | reverse complement strand
GTCTGCAGCGCGCCTTCGATATAGAGCTTCGCGCCCTTCTTCACGTACTGTTCCACGACCTTGCAGAGACCCTCGTTGAAGACGACGACCTGATGCCACTCGGTCTTCTCGCGCCGTTCGCCGCTGTTGCGGTCGCGCCAGCTTTCCGACGTCGCGATACGCAGGTTCGCGATCGGACGGCCATCCTGCGTACGCCGGATTTCGGGATCGGCGCCGACATTGCCGATCAGAATTACCTTGTTGACGCTACCAGCCATGCTTGTTTACCTCGTCTGCCGTCCTGCGGCCAAATGCTCGGATGGAATTCAGTTTAAACCATCTGCTTCGCCGCGGGGTCTTCAACCCATTTAATCCACAGTCGATTTTTGTTCTTTATTTGTTCTAGTAAGTGACTATCCTGGTGTCAAGCGACTCGAAAAATCCATGCGATGCGGAGCAGTCCGCCTCGACACCCGGCCTCCGATCACTACATATGGTCTTCGATCCTCCCACAGAGCAATAGAATGAGCGAACTTAAGACGATCTCCATCCGTGGTGCGCGTGAGCACAACCTGAAGGGCATCGATCTCGATTTGCCGCGCAACTCGCTGATCGTCATGACCGGGCTCTCGGGCTCCGGCAAATCCTCCCTCGCCTTCGATACTATCTATGCCGAAGGGCAGCGCCGCTACGTGGAGAGCCTGTCCGCCTACGCGCGGCAGTTTCTCGAAATGATGCAGAAGCCGGACGTCGACCAGATCGAAGGCCTTTCGCCGGCGATCTCGATCGAGCAGAAGACGACATCCAGCAACCCGCGCTCGACGGTCGGAACGGTCACCGAAATCTACGACTATATGCGTCTTCTGTTCGCCCGCGTCGGCGTACCGTACTCGCCGGCCACCGGCCTGCCGATCGAGAGCCAGACGGTCAGCCAGATGGTCGACCGCATCCTCGCCTTCGAGGAGGGCACCCGGCTCTACATCCTTGCGCCGATGATTCGTGGCCGTAAGGGCGAGTACAAGAAGGAACTCGCCGACCTGATGAAGAAGGGCTTCCAGCGGGTCAAGGTGGACGGCCAGTTCTACGAGATCGCGGACGTTCCGGCACTCGACAAGAAGTACAAGCACGATATTGACGTGGTCGTGGACCGGCTTGTTGTACGGTCGGATATCGCGGCACGTCTGGCGGACAGCCTGGAGACGTCGCTGAAGCTTGCCGACGGTCTCGCGATCGCCGAATTTGCGGACAATCCTCTGCCGGCGGAGGAGACCGCCGCGGGCGGCGGCGCCAACAAGTCGCTGAACGAAACGCACGAGCGCGTGCTCTTCTCGGAAAAGTTCGCCTGCCCGGTCTCCGGCTTTACCATTCCGGAAATCGAGCCGAGGCTGTTTTCCTTCAACAATCCGTTCGGTGCTTGCCCGACCTGTGACGGGCTTGGCTTCCAGCAGAAGATCGATGCGGCGCTGATCGTACCGGAGCCGAACCGCACGCTTCGGGACGGGGCGATCGTGCCCTGGGCGAAGTCCACCTCACCCTACTACAACCAGACGCTGGAGGGCCTCGGCAAGGTCTACGGCTTCAAGCTGTCCAGCCGGTGGTCCGAGCTTTCCGAGTCGGCACGGAATGCAATCCTGCAGGGCACCGAGGAAAAGATCGAGTTTCACTATGCCGACGGCGCCCGGTCCTACAAGACGACGAAGACGTTCGAGGGCATCGTGCCCAACCTCGAACGCCGCTGGAAGGAGACCGACAGCGCCTGGGCGCGCGAGGAGATCGAGCGCTACATGTCGGCGGCCCCCTGCCCGGCCTGCAACGGCTTCCGCCTGAAGCCGGAGGCGCTCGCGGTGAAGGTGAACAAACTGCATATCGGCCAGGTCACCGACATGTCGATCAAGGTGGCGCGCGACTGGTTCGAGGACCTGCCGCAGCACCTGAATACCAAGCAGAACGAGATCGCCGTCCGCATCCTCAAGGAGATCCGCGAGCGGCTGCGCTTCCTGAACGACGTCGGCCTCGACTATCTCAGCCTCTCGCGCAATTCCGGCACCCTGTCCGGTGGCGAGAGCCAGCGCATCCGGCTCGCCTCGCAGATCGGCTCCGGCCTGACCGGCGTGCTCTACGTGCTGGACGAGCCTTCGATCGGCCTGCACCAGCGCGACAACGCCCGGCTGCTCGACACACTGAAGCACCTGCGCGACATCGGCAATACCGTCATCGTGGTGGAGCATGACGAAGACGCGATCCTGACTGCCGACTACGTGGTCGACATCGGGCCGGCCGCCGGTATCCATGGCGGCGAGGTGGTTGCCGAGGGAACGCCTGCAGAAATCATGGCGCACCCGAAGTCGCTGACCGGCAAGTATCTGTCCGGGCAACTCGGCGTCGCCGTTCCGTCCGACCGCCGCAAGCCGAAGAAGGGCAAGGAGATCAAGGTCGTCGGCGCCCGCGGCAACAACCTGAAGAACGTTACGGCTTCCGTGCCGCTTGGCTTGTTCACCGCGGTGACGGGCGTTTCCGGGGGCGGCAAGTCCACCTTCCTCATCGAAACGCTCTACAAGGCGGCGGCGCGGCGCGTCATGGGCGCCCGCGAGATTCCCGCGGACCATGACCGCATCGACGGCTTCGAGCA
This sequence comes from Pseudomonadota bacterium, assembly GCA_023393575.1. Lineage (GTDB taxonomy): Bacteria > Pseudomonadota > Alphaproteobacteria > Rhizobiales > Rhizobiaceae > Neorhizobium. Next base: position 2,046 of record JAEWKX010000132.1, on the reverse strand, counting down.
CATCGACAAGGTGATCGATATCGACCAGTCGCCGATCGGCCGCACCCCTCGCTCAAACCCGGCCACCTATACCGGCGCCTTCACCCCTATCCGGGACTGGTTCGCCGGCCTTCCGGAGGCCAAGGCGCGCGGCTATGCGCCGGGGCGCTTCTCCTTCAATGTCAAGGGAGGCCGCTGCGAGGCCTGCCAGGGCGACGGTGTCATCAAGATCGAGATGCACTTCCTGCCCGACGTCTACGTCACCTGCGACGTCTGCCACGGCAAGCGCTACAACCGCGAGACGCTCGACGTGCATTTCAAGGGCAAGTCGATCGCCGACGTGCTCGACATGACGGTGGAGGAAGGCGTCGAATTCTTCTCGGCCGTGCCGTCGGTACGCGACAAGCTGCAGGCGCTCTACAATGTCGGCCTCGGCTATATCAAGGTAGGCCAGCAGGCCAACACGCTGTCCGGGGGCGAGGCGCAGCGCGTCAAGCTCGCCAAGGAACTGTCGAAGCGCTCGACCGGCCGTACCCTTTATATTCTGGACGAGCCGACGACGGGCCTGCACTTCCACGACGTCTCCAAACTGCTCGACATGCTGCACGAGCTGGTCAACCAGGGTAATTCCGTGGTGGTCATCGAGCACAATCTCGAGGTCATCAAGACGGCCGACTGGATCATCGACATCGGGCCCGAAGGTGGTACCGGAGGCGGCCAGGTGGTCGCGGTCGGGACGCCGGAACAGGTGGTGAAGGAGAAGCGCTCCTATACCGGCCAATTCCTCAAGGAGCTGCTGGAGCGGCGGCCGGTAAAGACGGTGGAGGCGGCGGAGTAACCGCCGACAGGAGGGGAGCATGACGAGACGCGGCACGATACGCACGGGGATCGGGGGCTGGACCTTCGACCCCTGGGAAGGCACCTTCTATCCGGAGAAACTGCCGAAGAAGCGGCAGCTCGAATATGCTTCCGGCAAGCTGAAGGTGATTGAGGTTAATGGCACCTATTACGGCTCCCAGAAACCGGAAACCTTCGCAAAATGGGCATCGGAGGTGCCCGAGGGCTTCATCTTCGCCCTGAAGGCGAGCCGGTTCACCACCAACCGGAAGGTGCTGGCGGAGGCGGGTGAATCGATCGGGAAGTTTTTCGCGCAGGGATTGGCGGAGCTTGGGCCTCATCTCGGCCCGATCCTGTGGCAGTTCGCGCCGACCAAGAGGTTCGAACCGGACAATTTCGAAGCCTTCCTGAAGCTCCTGCCGGCGGAGGTGGGCGGATTGCCGCTCAGGCACGTGGTGGAGGTGCGGCACGACAGCTTCAAGGTGCCGGAATTCGTGCGGATGCTTCGAAAACATGGCGTCGCGCCTGTCTGTGCCGAGCATCACGACTATCCGATGGTTGCCGACGTCACGGCGGATTTCGTCTATGCGCGCCTGCAGACGGGATCGGATGACGTGCCCACCTGCTATCCGCAGGTCGATCTGGAGACCTGGGCGAAACGTCTCGAAACCTGGGCCGGAGGCGGCGTGCCCGACGACCTTCCGCTGATCGATCCGGACAACAAGCCGAAGCAGGAAGTGCGCGACGTCTTCGCCTTCTTCATCCACGAGGGCAAGGTCAACGCGCCACGCGGTGCGATGGCACTGCAGGAAATGGTGGCAGACTGATCAACGGCGGCCGAGCGGCCCTATGTGGTGAACCAGGGATTCCGCGGTCAGTCCCTCCCCTGCCCTGACCGCCGCCTCTCCGTGAAGATAGACGCCTGCGGCCGCAGCCTCGAAGGCCGGCATGCCGTTGGCCAGCAGGGCGCCGATTATTCCCGCCAGCACATCGCCCGCTCCAGCCGTTGCAAGCCATGGCGGGGCGTTCTCGTTGATCAGAGTCCGCCCATCGGGGGCTGCGATGACCGTGTCCGCACCCTTGTAGACCACCACTGCATTGGCGATCCGCGCTGCCGCGACGGCCTTCTCGGTCTTGCTCAGTTCGTCAGCCTCCGCCAGTTCGGGAAACAGGCGCCCGAATTCCCCCTCGTGCGGCGTCAGGGGGCGGGGCGGCGCGGGCCCCGCCTAA
>JAEWKX010000108.1 GCA_023393575.1 Pseudomonadota bacterium | reverse complement strand
CTCCCCTGTCGCGCGTCGAGGCCCCTTCCGGAGCCGTCATCGAGGAGCCGGGCGGCGACGATGGAGGAAGAGCGTTCCTGTCACCGGACGACAGCGAGCGGACAATGATCATCTCCGCCCTCGGCCCGACACCGGCCGACATCGACGACGTCATCCGCCATACAGGCTTGGCCCCCTCCGCCGTCTACCTGGTTCTCCTCGAACTCGACCTTGCGGGCCGGCTACATCGTCATGCCGGAGGACTTGTTTCCATCGCCATGACCGATTGACCTCGGTCTCCGGCCTGCTTGCACGTCGCCCGCCTCGACATAGGCCATCTCGATCAGGTAGCACAGCATGTCCGCCCTCTCCTTGCGCGCAACCTGATGCAGTTCTCCCAGCATCTGGCGGATGTAGGCGATAGCTTCCTTATCCCCTGAACCGGCACGATCCGAACCCATGACTGATCCCGCTGCCCCTGCAACCCGACGGATGGACTTCCCTTGGTGGAAACACGATAGAAGCAATTATCAAAGATTGCAACAGATAGAAATATCCCTTCAAGGTTGCATCACGTTGTGTCGCATAAATTGGCATCGGCACTTGACCACGGCTCAAAGGCCATCCATGTCGGAACCTACACCCGGTCGGGAACCCGGATCCGCCTCCGGTCATACACCACTCAGAGAAAGCCAGATGAACGTCGTCGTCGTAGAATCTCCGGCTAAGGCCAAAACCATAAACAAGTATCTCGGGCCGGGTTACAAGGTTCTCGCTTCCTTTGGTCACGTGCGCGATCTGCCCGCCAAGGACGGCTCCGTTCTGCCGGACCAGGATTTTGAGATGTCGTGGGAGGTCGATAGCGCCTCTCAGAAGCGCATGAAGGACATCGCCGATGCGGTGAAAGGGTCCGATGGCTTGTTTCTCGCCACCGACCCCGACCGCGAGGGCGAAGCCATCTCATGGCATGTGCTGGATCTGCTGAAGAAGAAGCGGGTCCTGGGCGACAAGCCGGTGAAGCGCGTTGTCTTCAATGCCATCACCAAGAAGGCGGTACTCGATGCGATGGCCAGCCCGCGCGATATCGACGCGCCGCTGGTCGATGCCTATCTCGCCCGGCGCGCACTCGACTATCTCGTGGGTTTCAACCTTTCCCCGGTGCTCTGGCGCAAGCTGCCGGGAGCCCGTTCCGCGGGACGCGTCCAGTCGGTCTCCCTTCGTCTCGTCTGCGATCGGGAAGCCGAGATCGAGCGGTTCGTCTCGGAGGAATATTGGAACCTTTCCGCCCTGCTGCGCACACCACGCGCCGACGAGTTCGAGGCGCGTCTGGTCTCAACGGACGGCAAACGCCTGCAGAACCGTTCGATCAAGAACGGCGAAGAGGCGAACCGTCTCAAGGCGCTGCTCGACGGGGCGGCCTATGTCGTGGAGAGCGTCGAGGCAAAGCCGGTCAAGCGCAACCCGGGACCGCCCTTCACGACCTCGACCCTGCAGCAGGCTGCATCCTCCAACCTGGGATTCAACGCCTCGCGGACCATGCAGGTCGCCCAGAAACTCTACGAGGGTATCGACATCGGCGGGGAGACGGTCGGTCTCATCACCTACATGCGTACCGACGGCGTCCAGATGGCGCCGGAGGCGATCGACGGCGCGCGGCGCGCCGTTCATGACCAGTTCGGCGAACGATACGTCCCGGAGAAGCCTCGCTTCTATTCCACCAAGGCCAAGAACGCCCAGGAGGCGCACGAGGCCATTCGTCCCACCGACTTCAACCGTTCGCCGGACAAGGTGCGTCGTTATCTCGACGCCGACCAGATGCGTCTCTACGAACTGATCTGGAAACGCGGGATCGCGAGCCAGATGGCTTCGGCGGAGATCGAGCGCACGACGGTCGAGATCCTGGCGGACAGCAATGGCCAGAAAGCAGGGCTGCGGGCGGTGGGTTCCGTCGTTCGTTTCGACGGCTTCCTCGGCGCCTATACCGACAGCCGCGACGACGCAGAACCATCCGACGACGGTGACGAGGACGGTCGCCTGCCGGAAATCAATGCACGCGAAAAGCTCGACAAGAACAGGGTGAACGCCAGCCAGCACTTCACCGAGCCGCCGCCACGCTACTCGGAAGCCTCACTCATCAAGAAGATGGAGGAACTCGGCATCGGCCGCCCCTCCACCTACGCCGCGACGCTCAAGACGCTGAGCGACCGCGACTACGTCACGACCGAAAAGCGCAAGCTGGTCCCGCAGGCCAAGGGCCGTCTGGTGACGGCGTTCCTCGAAAACTTCTTCACGAAATACGTGGAGTACGACTTCACCGCGGATCTCGAAGAGAAACTCGACAGGATTTCAGCCGGCGACCTCGACTGGAAGCAGGTGCTCCGGGATTTCTGGCAGGATTTCTTCGCACAGATCGAGGAGACGAAGGAACTGCGCGTAACCAACGTGCTGGACGCACTCAACGAGGCGTTGGCACCCCTGGTCTTCCCGAAGCGGGAAGACGGCAGCGACCCACGCATTTGCCAGGTCTGCGGCACGGGCAAGCTTTCCCTGAAGCTCGGCAAGTACGGCGCCTTCGTCGGCTGCTCCAACTATCCCGAGTGCAACTATACCCGCCAGCTTTCGCAGGAGGGTGCAGAGTCCGAGGCGAGCGGTCTCAACGAGCCGAAATCGCTGGGTGCAGACCCGCACACCGGTGAGGACCTGACGCTCCGTTCCGGCCGCTTCGGGCCCTATATCCAGCGCGGCGAAGGCAAGGACGCCAAGCGCTCGTCGCTGCCGAAGGGCTGGAAGCCGGAGGACATCGACCACGAGAAGGCGCTCGCGCTGATCAACCTGCCGCGCGACATCGGCAAGCATCCCGAAAGCGGCAAGATGATCTCGGCCGGCCTCGGGCGCTACGGACCGTTCCTGCTGCACGACGGCACCTATGCCAACCTTGAAAGCATCGAGGACGTGTTCTCGATCGGACTCAACCGTGCCGTGACGGTGCTGGCGGAGAAGCAGAGCAAGGGGCCAGCCGGGCGCGGACGCGGAACACCGGCCGCGCGGAAGGCGTTGGGCGAGCATCCCGACGGTGGCGAGATCACCGTCCGCGACGGCCGCTATGGCCCTTACGTGAACTGGGGCAAGATCAACGCCACGCTTCCGAAAGGCAAGGATCCTCAGGCGGTGACCCTGGAAGAGGCGTTGGCGCTGATCGCGGAGAAGGGCGGCTAGTCCGCTTCAGGCAAGGGGAAGGCCACGAAGACAAAGGCGGCAAGCGCCGGAACCAAGAAGGCGGCAGCGAAACCGCGAGCCGCCGCCAAGCCCAAGGGGACGGCGAAGGCATCCACGAAGGCAAAGA